>PSLF01000003.1 GCA_040289475.1 Acidimicrobiia bacterium
ATCCATCGAAGACTGCGTAGCATAGGATAAC
Organism: Acidimicrobiia bacterium; assembly: GCA_040289475.1. Lineage (NCBI taxonomy): Bacteria > Bacillati > Actinomycetota > Acidimicrobiia > Acidimicrobiia bacterium. The sequence goes on from PSLF01000003.1 coordinate 32, forward strand.
TACGGTGAACGTAGCAGGCTTGCAATTCAAAAGCTGCCAAACATCGTGCTATTCAGCGCTCAAAATGGGCGGGAGGAACTTTGGCTAATAGACTCGTTGACTCGACCAGTCCTTATCTTCTCCAACATAAAGACAACCCGGTCGACTGGTTCCCCTGGGGTCCGGAACCCTTCGAGGAAGCACGTAGGCGAGATGTTCCTGTGCTCGTCTCGGTCGGTTACTCCTCGTGCCACTGGTGCCATGTAATGGCGCATGAGAGCTTCGAGGATCCCGAGACGGCAAGCATCATGAACGAGCGGTTCGTCAATGTCAAAGTTGACAGGGAGGAACGTCCAGACGTCGACGAAGTGTACATGACAGCCCTTCAAGCAATGACAGGTCATGGCGGATGGCCCATGACTGTCTTTTGCACCCCAGAAGGAAAGCCTTTTTTTGCAGGGACGTACTTCCCTAAAACAGAGCGCGGAGGATTGCCGTCTTTTAAGGACTTGTTGATTGCTATCTCCGAAACTTATGCCAAGAACAGAGGAGAGGTCGTCGAGCAAGCCGAAAAACTCGCAAAACTACTCGAACCTCCAACCCTAGATGCGAAGAAAAACGAAGGTCTTGAGCTCAAGCGAGTCCGCGACTTAATCGAAACAGCTTTCGAGGCTTTATTTGCCAACTTCGACGAGGAGTTCGGGGGATTCGGGGGAGCCCCTAAGTTTCCTCAGGCGCCCAACTTAGAATTCATCCTAAGGTACCACTGGGCGAGCAGCGACCCCAGAGCCCGACGCGTTTTACGATCTACCTTGGATGCCATGGCTCTGGGAGGTCTGTACGACCAGATCGCAGGTGGCTTTTTTAGGTACTCGGTTGACCGGCGGTGGGTCATTCCGCACTTCGAAAAAATGCTGTACGACAATGCGCAGCTAGCGCGGGTGTACCTGTGGGCCGGGCAGCACTTTGGATCGACGTTTTACCGCCGGATCGCGTGCGAAACCGCAGACTTTGTAATCGACACCCTCACAGATCCACAGGGAGGATTCTGCTCAGCCTTGGACGCAGACACCTATGGGGTCGAAGGAGGTACGTACACCTTCAGCTACGAAGAGCTCAAGGAAATCCTTCCCGAGAACCACCTTGACTTCGCCGTCAATTACTTTGGAGTATCCAGAGAAGGTAACTTCGAAGGAACCAACCACCTCAGGGCTCGCGTACCTGCAGAAGATCTCTCAGAAACAGATCGGCAAACGCTACAGCAAATACGCCAGGTACTTCTCGAAGTTCGAAAAAACCGTTCTCAACCTAACTGCGATGACAAAGTGATCGCATCGTGGAACGGCCTCGCAATCCATGCCCTCGCCGACATCGGGCGAGCGACTGCGAACACAAAATATTTAGATGCTGCCGTGTCATGCGCCACGTTCATCAAAGAGAAAATGGTAGGTCCGTTGGGATTGGTGCACACATGGAGGAAAGGGAAGACATCTCCTCAATGCTTCTCGACCGACCTCGCTTCGGTTGGTCTTGGCTGCATAGCAGTGTTCGAAGCAACTGGAGATTGGGGATGGGCGTGTTACGCTCGAGACCTTGCTTTATCGATCGTCGAAAACTTCATAGATACGAAAGACGGTCTAGTATTCCTCACCCCTGAGCACGATGTGGTCGAGTCGGGCCTCATCTCTAGACCCAAACCCTTGCTAGACAATGCCGAGCCCGGTCCCAACTCTTTGTCCGCAATGCTCTTGTTTAAGCTAGCTCGCCTCTTTGATGACGCCTCGCTACAGGACGCCGCTAACCGTATCGTCCACGCCCTATCTCCTGTTGCGGGGCGCCATCCGTCCGCTTTCGGCGGCTTTCTTTCAGCCGTGCTCTTCAACTCTCGTCCTCCAGCTGAAATTGTGATCGCTGGGGAAGTTTCCGAAGAAATGCGCGCCCAGGTTCTCTCGAGCTATCTTCCCGATGTCACCTTTGTATCGGGAATAGATAAGGCGCCAGAAGGCCTACCGTTAATAGAAGGAAAGCAAAGAACGAGCGGACAAGGCGCGGTTTATGTCTGCTCTAACTACGTGTGCGAGGAGCCGTCGACCGAGCCGTCGGCCCTCAGGAGGGCCATTGCAAATCTATCCGCTCGCGAAATGACAGTCGCGTAGCGACTCTAAAAAGCCGGTTTCCGCACGGCTACTGATCGGATTTGCGAGCACACGTGCATTAGAGAGTTAGACGAAGTGCAACACGGGCAAAGGAGGGTGGCGCAAATGGGAAATAAGGCATTGCTCGTCATCGACGTCCAAAATGACTTTGTTCCTGGGGGGGCTCTAGCTGTACCGGGAGGCGACAAGGTCGTCGACGAGATAAACGAAATGATGCCGTCTTTCGACAGAGTAATCCTTACACAGGACTGGCACCCCCCTGACGACCCATCGTTCCAGGCGTTCGGCGGTCCCTGGCCCCCACACTGCATTCAGGGAACCGAGGGAGCGGAGTTACACGCCCGGCTCTCAAAAGACAAGGCTCACCATCTAGTGAGGGCAAGCGTCAACAACAAAACGTCGGGGACCGACCTTGCAGAGTACTTGAACAACAACGACGTCGATGAAGTGACGGTCGCAGGTCTAGCCTTAGATTACTGTGTGAGAGAGACCGCTCTCGCCCTCGCTGACAAGGGTTTCAAGGTTAAAGTGCACTTGCCGGCGACTCGGGCAATCGCTGCTGACACCGCAGCGAGAGCGCTAGAGGACTTCAAAGCCGCTGGCATCGAAACCGTCGGCAGCCTTGAGGACGCGTTGGCCACCTAGGAGACCTTGCAAAAAAGCTCCTGCAGGCCCCGTAAAAAAGCAGTCTCCCTGAGTGGGTCGTGAGCCTTGAAAGAAGTAGAAGAATTTGGAATTGGTGCTCTAGATCACTCAAAAAATTGAAACTCAAGGCTAATGATATTGTTATCTGGGACGATAGATTGTTTAGGACCGCTGGAGTGTTTAGCGACGTCCCCTAAACAGGGACAGTCGCAAGCATCTGCACTGTTATAAATGAAGGGTTCGGCAGCAGGGCAATGGAGGATGGGCGTCAGCTGGTCCTCTGCAAAGAGGGGTCCTTGCTCCAGCGCATTAGGTAGCCGAAGTAGCAGACAGAGTATCAGCGGGAGGGCTGAATGGCGAGAGTACGCAAAGAGGCTCTCGAGAGTGAAGATCTTCTAGGTCAATACTTAAAAGAGATTGGACGTCACACCCTCCTGACACAGCGAGACGAGGTGGAGCTCGCCAAAGCGATCGAAGCCGGTGTCGAAGCCAAAATGAAACTTGAGTCGTCCGACAAGAAACTTTCCAAAGAAGAACGGATAAAGCTGCAGAGGCTAGTGAGAGAGGGCGAAAAGGCCCGCAAGCGATTCTTGGAATCGAATCTCCGTCTGGTAGTTTCGATCGCCAAAAAGTACACCAACTCCTCGGGAATGCCGCTTCTCGACCTCATTCAGGAAGGTAACCTCGGCTTGATGAGGGCTGTAGAAAAGTTCGATTACCGACGCGGATTTAAGTTTTCCACCTACGCAACTTGGTGGATAAGGCAGGCAATCACCCGTGCTATAGCCGACAAGTCGCGAGTAATTCGCGTCCCAGTGCATATGACAGAGGTCGTAACCAAGCTAAATCAGGCACGCCAACGGCTTGAATCGGAGCTTGGCAGAAGACCATCAGATTACGAACTGGCCGAAGCGACACAGCTTCCAATAGAAAAGGTACGCCTGGCATTGGAGTCAATCTACGACGTTGCATCACTTCACGAAACCATTGGCGAGGACGAGGAGACCGAGCTGGAGGACTTCATAAAGGACTCCGATGCTCCCGACCCAGAACACGACGCTTTGCGAGCCACTTCCAAAGACGAGATTCGCAGGATCCTCCAGGTCCTAAAGCCGAGAGAAAGAGCCATCCTTGAGTTGCGTTTCGGTCTCGACTCTGGGGAAGAGCGTACTTTAGAAGAAGTCGGAAAAGAGTTCGGGCTTACGAGGGAGCGTATACGCCAGATAGAGGCGAAAGCTTTGTCAAAGCTTCGCCATCCCTCAATGGGAACGCTAGTCGTAGAACAGGCGTCCTGAGCTCTGGTAGCGAAGGTATCGACCGGGTTAGTCGGGGAGGTCCGACACTGCCTGGATGTACGTTTTGCGGGCACGCTAATCCACCGGACACGACTCGGTGCGAGTTGTGCGGTCAAGACCTCATACTCCCGCCGAGCCAAAGCATGGGGTTTCCGCAGACAGAGACTCCCTCGGGCGCTCAAGGAGGCGGCGCGGACCCCGGTTTTCTTGCGGGGACCCCTAGGGGCGCTACCCAAGAACTTTTTGACGCACGCGACGCGGCACCGTCTCGGTACGACATTACCCCGCCTCAGACTCCGAGTTCTCAAGAATCACTTCCTCCTCCTGGCTGGGGCCCGAAAGGATCGACTACCTCATGGAGCATTGCCAGTGGCCAATCCCCCACACCCGTAATCCCACCGGCCAAAGTTAAGAGAAAATCGGCCACTAAAAACCTGTGGAAGGAGTTACAGGGATATCTGAAGGTCTTGGCCATCCTGGCGGTGGCAGTCGCCGGAGTCGTCCTCTACTTACAGTCAAGGGCTAATTCTGCTGACCTCAAAGTCACGATTTTCGGGCCTCCAGAAGGCAAAATATCCGGCTCACTCGTCGTCAAAGATTCCGCTGGAGAACAGCTCGGTAGAAGAGAAGTCTCGGAAACTGGAGCCCGTTGTACCTTTTACAAACGGGTCGACCTAACCATCAGAGCTAAGAAGTCAAGCGACTACTACTTTGAATGGGACGGTGTGACGGGTAATTCGCTCTCCGACGGAGAACTTCGTTCCAAAGGATATGCGCTTGTTTTAGACATTCGGCGAGGGACGCCGTACGTTACAGCGGGAGCCCCCTCCCAAGTGTGCTAGCCGAGGTCGAGTCTTAAGCCCCAGCATGCCTCCTATTCCAGGCATTAGCGGATGGCTGCCTGCAATAGCCACAGTGCCAGGATTACAACAACTATAAAGGCTGCGATCCCACCGCCGAACAGAAGCCATTTCGGGACTTGACTCCGAGAAATTCCTGCGGTTGGGCTCGCAGTTACAGGGCCATGAGAAGTAGTAAGCACACCTGATGGGGGAAGCGTGGAGGCGACTTTTGGCGGAGGAGGCAGTGTAATTCTTCCAGCCGCCAAAGCATCGGCGGCAGCCGTACTAGGGGATGCCCGCCCGCCAAGCGATGACGATGTAGCCGGCGCGCTCGCCTGGCTCCGAGATACCGGTCCTGTAGTACTTGGCGCACTGTCATATACAGCAATGCCTGGGACAGACACCCCACTTTCAAGTTGACCCGAGGAGGCCGCCGTGAAGAAATCTGCATATCGGTCCGGTGCCTCGGTCCTTCCAAGCTCCATAGCGGCTGCAAGTTCCTCGGCTGTCGGCCTTTCTTTTGGATCTTTTGAGAGGGCCCTCGTAAGGACTGGACGCAGAGATGCTCCCACAGGAATCTGGGAGAGGTCGGGGTCTTCCTTCATGACCTTGGTGAGGATTTCTTTGACGTCCGATCCCTCAAAAAGATCCCGTCCGATAAGGGAGAAAACAAATACACAAGCCGTGGCAAAGATGTCACTAGCCGGTGTGGCTTCCTGGCCAAGAATTTGCTCGGGAGCCATGTAGCCAGGCGTCCCTAACACAGGTTCCTTCTTTATCGCGCCTCTCAGCTGCTGCAACTGAGCGAGTCCGAAATCCAAAATCTTTGTTTTGTCGCCAGCGATGATCACGTTCTCTGGCTTGATATCGCGATGCACCATCCCTAAGGAGTGCGCTGCTTGCAGTCCTCTGGCAACCTGGGCACAAACATCGCAAGCTTTGGAAAGCTCGAACGGGCCATTCGCCTCGACCAGATCTCGTACCGTCTTACCGTCGACGAACTCCATGACAATGTATGGGGGCTTGGCGTCCACTACGTCGTAGAGAGTTACAACGTTAGGATGTGCAAGCTTGGCTGCAGCACGAGCTTCGATCAGAAATCGCTGAATAATCAGACTGGCCTCCATCCCACCTGCGTCGACGAGCTCGCGGGATATCATTTTTATAGCGACAGGACGGTCCAATAGCGTGTCATGAGCCTTTACGACGACCCCCATGCCGCCGCGGCCTAACTCCCCTTGAATGCTAAAGCGTTCATCAAGAAGACGTTCCATCGCCCTACCTGTGGTATTTTTGACCTGTCCCCAGACCCTTCATCTCGGCAAGTTCATTCTACCCGGATGAGTGCGCGTACTCCGAGATCTGCTGTTAGTGCACTTCTGGTTTCGGCATCCTACATCGCAGTATTGACATATCCTTTTTTGTGCAGTGAAGATAATCGAGCTCACGAACAGCCGATTCTGAGGAAGGATCATTGCGCTTCACTCGATCCCCCGTCTACATGCTGAGTACGCGATTGAGATTCGGTAAGCTTTTGAGATCGTCGGTCACAAGAACACTCGCCTCGAGCTTCGAACCACGCGAGAGTAAAGGTATCTCCGAACAGATCCGTGGCAGAAGAATATCGTTCTCGAACATACTTCGCATTTTTGAACAACTCGGCGACCCAGGGGTTGAAGCATGGTTCGCTCTCGCCGTAGACGGCGATTACGAGTTAGCAAAGAACCGAGCCGAAGATGCCCTGGCCCGTGATCCATCCTCTAGATTCGCACACAGCGCTCTCGCTGAGATCGCTGTCTTCAGCTCCCGGTTTGACATAGCCGCCCAACACATCCAAAAAGCTATTTCTTACAACCCTCACAACAAGTGGCTCCGCCTGACCCTAGCAGACATCTATATAGAGGGCAAGGAGCTGGAAAAGGCCATAAGTCTGCTCGAGGAATCTCAAGATATTCCGGGGCTGGAGCGCCACGTGTATAAACGCTTGGCACGGCTCTATTACCGTATAGGCAATCTACCTGCCTCGTTGTTTTGGCAAGAAAAATTGGTGGGGCTTGCTCCCGACTACCTCGTTTATGCCTCCGATTACCTGTTGCTGGCATGGCTGCAACTGCGCGTCATAGCCGACGCTGATCAAGCCCTCGACACTCTCAAAGCTGCTGCTCAGATCTATAAACGTAATCCTCGAATAAAAGAAGCGATTCTTTGCCTGGAGAAATCCACAGCCTTAGAGACCCAAGATCGAGCTCTCTATTTCGGAGAGGACACAGCGAAGTCTTTCCTGCCTCAGCTTTCATCCACTCAAGCCTTGAAAGTAGAGGGTTTTCCCAAAGTGTCTTGCATACCTGTACATACGCCGCTGGTTACCATGCACACCGACATCATTTCACTCATAGACGCGGCTACTGGCACAACGAGAGAGGCGGATGACACCGTGGCGATCTCGGAGTCGGTTCTAGCCATAGCTCAGGGACGGGCGATACCACTGGAACTAGTAGACCCCGGCCCGATATCTCGATTCCTATGCAAGTTCGTGGGGAAGGAAGGACCTCTTCACAGCCCCGAGGGCATGCAAGGCGCGGTGTTCGAAGCCGGAGCCGTCAAGATTGTTGTCGCAGCAACAGCTGGTGGACTTGCAAGGCTATCCGGCAGGAAAGGTGTCTTTTACAAAATCGCTGGCCCCCGATGCGCGATGATCGACGATGTTGCCGCTTGCATGCCGCCCTTCGATCACCACCTCATACTTGGACCTTCCAATCCCGATAAGTTTGCCGAGATCGCAGCAGCGACATTGGGGTGCAGGGTGTGCGTTGTCGACGCAAACAACAAGACTGGGGCATGGGTAGTAGGTGCATCCAAAGGGGTAAATAGGACTTCGTTAGAAAAAGTATTACGTAACAACCCCGCCGGCAACGAGGACGAACAGACGCCCGTAGTTCTTATAAAAGGGTTCAAATAGCCAAAAGACTACCTCTATAGAGTTGGCTCAAGTCGTCCTGTGATATATAGAAGACTCAGCCAGAAAAGTACGCTGAGGCGAAGTAAGCCATTGTTAGAGCCGTACCGACGAGCCCATGAAGAGCAATGTTCTTGCTCATAGCGGGCATCAGTCCGTACGGACTGTCGTAATTGTCCCGCATCCCTCTGTACACGACTATAGCCAAGGGCGCGGGCAACAAAGATAGAAGAGCCAACGTTGGCATCAGTCCGATGGCGACACCGATTACAACCGATAAGAATGCAGCTGCGGCCGCAATCGCGTACCCCCGAAGAATTGCTTCGCGAGAAAACCGCACAGCCACAGTATTTTTGCCCGCCAGCGCGTCGGCATTCCGATCTGGGACTTGATTCACGTAGAGAATCAGCATCACCAGAATCGCAACTGGTATCGAGGCATAAAGAGCCTCAATTGATAGCTTGCGGGCAACCACATAATAGGACCCTGCGACGACGATCGGTCCGAATCCCGTTGCCACAGCAAGATCACCAAGACCCCGATAGGCCAACCTGAGCGGCGGCGCGGTGTAAAAAAAGGCCAGTAAAACTCCGATACCACCTATCGCCAGCAAAGCGGGGCCTCTAAAGACCGACAATACCACTCCGATTACACACCCCGCTACCATCAGCCCGGCCCCCCACCCCAGCATCGCTTTCTCAGATACCAGACCGTACTGTAGCACCCTTGACCCTCCGCTGTATGGGGTAGGGGTCACATTCATCTGATCCGCTCCTGAGACGCTATCGAAGTAGTCGTTGAGCATGTTCAGCCCGATATGAACCAGAGACGCACCGATCAGAGCTACAGCAGTGAACCACGAAGCCGAGTATCCCTGCCAGCGGGCGACGGCAGCTCCAAGGAGCACTGGTATTACTGTTGCCGTAAGGAACGGAGCTCTGGTGGCGAGAAACATTTTCCATAGAAGAGGAAGCCGGGGCTGAATCTCCTTACCCTCCGTACGCGACAGCGACTCGAGATAAGCCCGGCCTCGACCCACTGAACGCTCGCAGTATTCGAAGAAGGGCACGACCGATTCGTCCCACCCACTAATTCGCTCGGCTTTGACTTCGAAGACATCCCCCTTCGGCTCGAGCCTGCCCTCTACAGTCAGGTATCTTCTGTCGACGTAGCCAAAGTCTTCGACGGGCTTTATGTGACTGAAAATGACAGTCACGCGGCGCCCTGGGTGCATATCCGGCGGCCTGGAAATCGGATCCAGGACTACCGAGGCCTCGGAGTCTCCCGAACGAAAATCGGCTGGTACGCTCATCGGGTAGTCGTCATCGTCAATGTAGGTGACTATCGCCTTGGCGTACCCTTCCAAATCGATTGCGTGCGATCTAGAAGGCGCTTCCACCATCATGACTCCCTCCGCCACACGAACACGCGTTTCGGCGTGATTTCAATGATCGCCCGCTCCCAAAAGAGCGGCATTGCAAAGCGCTTCTTCAGAAATACGTCAACAGAGGGTTCCTTCTGCCTCCACAGCGGTAGTAGCCTCATCCATCCTTCGTGAAGGTCATCGTCGATCACCGCCGCCTCTCCCTGGATTGTTGCTCCAGCAAGCTCGGTCCCAGATACAGCGCTTGGATCAGAGATGCTTACGGCCACCTTTGGGTTAGCTTTTATATGCTCCAGTTTTTTGCTGAAAAGGACGCTAGAAGTCATATAGATCTTCTCGCCGTCAAAGAGAGGAATCAGCGGGTACGAAACAACGCGTCCTCCTCCGGCTATCACCGAGAGCTCCGCCACGAGAGCTCGTATCAGCAGGTGTTCCACTTCCGGCGAAACCTCTGATAGCCGGGTCGGAGAAACGGTCTCGTCGTTCATTTGCCCGACACCTCCTTGTTCGGTCGGGATTGCTGATCCCGCGCTCTGCGGGAGTGTATCGACACCACAGCCCCGGCTCGTCGCGCCTCGTCTGGCTCCCACGTTTTTCCTGAACTGAATGCTGCCATCCCGCTCTCGACGGCGGATGCGAACTGTTCGAGAGCCTCTACTTTCGCCCTGATTTGATCGGAGTATGAGCTTTCCTCCAGAGCACGCTTAGTCTCTTCGACGGTGGCAATAACCTGGCGCAAGTTCCACCTAAAGCGCCTCTCGACGATTTCCTGGAGAACTCGCCAAAAGTCCGAAGCTCCCTCGTAGTGATCCTTTCTAGAACCGGGGACAGCAACCCGTCGGACAAGCTGCCATTCGAGAAGGGGCTTCATGTTGACCGAGACGCTACTTTTGGCAATTTGAAGAGATTCAGCGATCTCTTCAAGGTCCACTGGGGCTTGTCGCAAGTAGACGAAGGCGAATAGTCTCCCTTGCGCTTGAGTAAGTACGCCAGAGGTCGCCGCGGCCACTCCTATCCCGTCAATGAAAACTTTTTCAGCTCGGGACAAAATCGCCACGCCTAGGTCACCTCCGTTCGCAAGCTGAAGCCTTCATCTCTCCAAGATCTTCAATCTGGGTGCGTTCCGTCTGCTTAGCCCTTCGAGAGCCTTAGAGATAATTTGTTAATTTCAGAAGATTCGAAATGTTTAGAACATACAGCACTCTTCGGTCAAATTCCCCATGCCGATCGAAAGCGAGAGGACTCCCTACACAATCGAGTCTCGCTCTCCTCGACTGGTGTATGGCAGTTTCTATGCAGTTCTTCACCTATCGGCGTAAAATCTCTGCTGCGACTTCTCCGACCATCTCCAACGCGGAGCCGGACAGCCCCTGGTGTACAGGGATGCCCAAGAGCCTTTCCCTTGCCGCTCGAGTATCGCTTATGAATTGCTCCGGGGTTGACCGATGTGGTACAGGCCATACCTCGACTACCCTTACTCCCCTCTCGAAAAAAGCCGCGACTGCCGCTCTTCGGTCAGGGCACTCCACCGGCAGAAAGAGCGGAACTGTCCCCGGTGGCAACTCGTGCAAGCCCTCTGGAACGAACTCACCTAGGTCAAATTCCCAAACGAGCCTGGTGTAGTTGCCGCGACGCGCCGCTGCTACAGCAGATGGCCACTGGCCCGCGAGCACAAAATACGAGAGCAGAGCCGCCCGAGAAGCAGCCGATGCCAAAGCGGATTCCGAAATAGTCCATGCGCCCTCGTTTTCATCGACAGCGAATATGGCTCTGGACAACTCGCCGTCCAATGCTGCTTTCTCCGACCTCGACAACTGTGACACTGCTCGGGCAGCAACGGTGGCTATCCACCGATCCCCTCCGGCAATAGAGAGAAGTAATTGAGAAGCCAAGGTACGGGCGTTGGCCACCGAGAATGTGCGCGCACGTCCGAGCGGCGCCGCTGCAGCACCCACCTTGCCGTACAGCCACAGCGCACCTCCATCGAGAGTTCCTAAGCTCTTGCGGATCGAAAAGATTGCTGCTGTGCCTTTGGACCCAATTGCCGATCCATCTGGATACTTTGAATACAGGGCTTGAGCAGCGTCTTCAATTACCATCCCAAGGCGCGTCGCCCCGCCACCGAATACGCCTCCTTGCTCGGTGCCCAACTCGTCTAGACGGACACCATCTCGAGCATCAGAATCGCTTCCCGACTCGACTCGACCGTTCTCTGGCGGAGGCCATATCCCCTCTACTATCGGGGGAAACCCGAAAAAGGAAACGACATAGCAAACGCACGACCGGCAGGAAGATTCGTAAAAACTCTCGCAATCCACTGTCAGATCTGGCTTCACCCGGTAGAAGTTAGGCTTTAGACCAGCGCGCAGCAACGCCTCTATTTCGGAGCCACAGTGATATGACGGTACCGCCACCGAGTGCGGACCACCACAGCGACAATTCAAAGCAAGAGCACGGCCCGCTAGGTAGACAGCCCCGCGTCCAAGATGTAGTAGGTACGAGTTTCCGCGGAACTCGGGGACTCGCACGTTGTCAGTGAGATCGTAAAAGTGGGAGCGACCAAGGAGAAGCTGCGGATCAATGGATCCGCGCTCGAAAAAGCCACACAGGGCCTGGGGTTGGATCAGCTGAAGAAAGGCTCCCCGCAGCGCCGATCTCACGTCAAATGGGGGGTATGTGGTGACGAGCGAGGCTTGTCTCAACCCGAGACTCGGCGTCCCACTGGGGCCTCTTCGACGTCTGCGAAGAGTTCCTTAGGATTTAGAATCCTTTTGATTATCGCTAGGTCTTCCATTCGCGTAACCACTCCCCACAAAACAAATGCGGCCAAAATGGCAGCGCCGCCCACCGATAGCTCGACAATTCTCGACAAGCTAACATCTCCAATAGCTTCGATCCACGGGCGGAGCTTAGCCAAAACGATCCATCCCGCCGCAGCGCAGAGCGCGCCCGCAAAGAATATTTGCAACAGGGGAGTTGCCAGCCGCCTGCCGACCTCCCTCTGATGTAATCGGCGAAACAACACCCAGCCCGACACTGCCGAACCTATGAAGTAGCCCAAGCTGTGCGCCAACGCTAGACCGGCAATCTGAAAACGCGGATACAAAACAAAGTCGAGAGCCACTGTGACGCCGACTTCTAGCAAATTCAACACAAAGGGGGTTTTCGAGTCGTGAATCGCATAGAAGCATCGAACTGTCAGCACCCAGAGCGAGAAAGGGATAATCCCGACCGCGAAAGCAGCCAATGTCGAAGCGACCAGTTGAGAAGAGTTCGCAGACATGACGCCCCGCTCCAATAACAGGGCGACAGCCGGGCGGCCGAGCACCAAATAGGCAGCGGTCATCGGCGCCAACAAAACGCTCACTGCCCTTACTGCGCGGACCAGCCGTCGGGCTAAAAGATTGACCCGTTTCTCCACCCACAATCCCGCGATGCTCGGCACGACGGCTGTGATTATGGAAATCGCAACCAACCCGATAGGAAGCTGAAAGAAAGCGAACGCAATGAAATAGGCCGTAGGTCCGCCTTGCACTCCGTTGGCGAGCACCAGCGCGATCGCGAATCCGATTTGATTGGTAACGACAAAACCGAAAATCCACGAAGAGAGGCGCAACAGCTTGGGCCAAGAGCTTTGCCCGAGGTGCGCGAATCCCCGTCGAATACTTATCGAAAGTGGCAATCTTTTTACAGCAGGCCACTGAGCCGCCGCCATCGCAGCAACTCCGCCAGCAGTACCCAGAGCCATGATGAACATCCCGAGTGGCGGCGGCGTTCCGGCAGCAGCGATTTGTTTCGGCGTGATCTTGGCAAAAACTAGGAAAGTAGCAATCACCACTATGTTGTTGGCAATCGGCGAAAAGGCCGTCGCGACAAAACGGTGATAAGAATTGAGCAGTGCCGCTGTTACGGCTGTGTATCCGTAAAAGACGATCTCTGTAGCGAAGAACCTAAAGAAAAACGTCGCTTGATACTTTTGCACTTCCCTCGTGTCTTCTCGGAGTCGAAACGCGAAAAGATTTATCAATAACGGGGCAGCAACGATTGCTACGAAAGTGACGAGTAGGAGAGCTCCCATGGTTCCGACAAAAAGCGACGAGACTCGAGCCGATGCCTCTTGATCGTCGCGAGCAGTCTTTATGTCTTCGACAAGAACAGGGATGAAAACGGATGTGAGCACTCCTCCCAAGATCAGCTCGTAAACCACGTTGGGCAATGTGTTGGCTATGTTGAAGGAGTCAGCAAGCCTGCTTTCTGCTACCCCAATCGCGTAAGCCATTGCTGCGAGGCGACCCAAACCCGTGACACGCGAAAGGAAAGTTCCCACAGCCATTATTAGGGCGGGACGGCTCAGCGATCCCTTCCTCGAAGGCTCTGGCCATGCCGAAGGCGATGAATCGGTCGTCGAGGCCAGTTCGACAACTCTCTTTTCATCTATTGAAGGTGTGCCATTCAGCATGTCTTGGTTACCATCAAGTAACTAATTTAGTAGCGCGTCCGTCGTGCAGATACCGATTCCAGCCACAAGCATGCACTCTCTCGAGGAGGGTTATATGAATCCTCGGCAACCGGTCATTGTGGGGGTGGGTCAAATCACTAATCGCCCGAAAAGCCCCCAAAAACTCGTAACTCCAATGGAACTGATGGAATGGGCAGCTCGGGCTGCGCTTGGAGATACAGGAGCTGCCAACCTTCACCGCAAGATCGATACCGTCTTTGTCGTCAACATAATCTCCTGGACATACTCGAATCCTCCCGGAGAACTCGCCCGCCGTCTAGAAGCCGAGCCCAAGCTCACCGGTTATACAGCGATCGGAGGTAACTCTCCCCAATGGCTCATGAACAAGGCGTGCTCCCTAATTTCCAACGGTAACAGCGATGTTGTTTTGATAGCTGGTGCCGAAGCTTTCGCATCTGGAGCGCAGGCCCGCAACTTCGGAGTCAAGCTAGACAGAGGAGATCGATCTAGCCAACCCGAAACCATAGGCGACGCGAGGCCAGGTCTTTCGCCAGAAGAAATGTCGATGCAACTAGTGACCCCTGGGCAAATTTACCCAATCCTCGAAAACGCATTTCGGGCCTCCTTGGGACGTCCAATCGACGCCCACCAAAAGGAGCTTGGACGCTTGTTCGAGTCGTTCAATGAGGTCGCAAGGTCAAACCCTTTGGCATGGTTCTCTGAGCCAAGGACAGCTGAAGAGATCGAAAAGCCAAGCATCAACAACCGAGTTACCGCTTTTCCATACACCAAATATATGAACGCCGTCATAAAAGTTGATCAAGCAGCTGCCCTAGTCGTCACCTCGGTTGAGGCCGCCGAGGCTTGTAGGATTCCCAAAGACAAGTGGGTGTTTCCGGTCGCAGGCGCCGACCTGAACGACGTCTGGTTTTTCTCGAGGCGTCCCGATATCGCTAGGTCGCCGGCAATTCGTGAGTGCGGCAAGGCAGTCTTTGAAGCAGCGGGTGCGGGCCCCGACGACATCGAATTCGTAGACCTTTACTCTTGCTTCCCTGTAGCAGTGGAGATCGCCTCGCTAGAGCTAGGATTGACTGCGAGCTCAGACCGCCCGCTAACACTCACTGGCGGTCTCCCCTATTTTGGAGGCCCAGGAAATAACTACACTTCTCATGCCATAGCTCATGCCGTAGAGCGGCTGCGCCAAAGCGAGACGGCTTTGGCACTTTGCACCGGGCTTGGCTGGTTCGTCACCAAGCACTCACTCGGCATATACTCCGCCAGTCCTCCCCAAAACCTGTTCATCCACCCAGACCTCTCCCGACATCAGCAGCGGATTGACTCGACCGAGATACCATGGATAGCGGGCGAGGAACGCGTGGATGGGAAGATTATCGGCTATACAGTACTCTACGACCGCGCTTCAAATCCCGAAAGGGCACCAGCAATCATAGAGACCCTTGAGGAACAACCCCGGCGAGCGCTAGCCGATATCCCCCTCGAGTACATAGAAGACCCTTGGAGTCAGGAAATGGTAGGGGTAATAGGAGTTCTAGACCCGGTCGCCAAGCCTCGGCCTCAGTTTGTCCCCGGAGACACAGGTGTCACCTGATCCCAGCCCAAACACCAAGAACTCATACTGGAGATCGGAGATCAAAGAAGGCTCGATTCTTCTGGTGCGTTTCGAGAGACCGCCCGCTAACAGACTCAATGCTGAGTCGCTCCGAGAGCTTTCAAAGCTACTGGACAAAACCGAGGCAGACACTTCACTCAAGTGCGTGGTGATCGCCTCTGGAGTCGACGGCTATTTTATATCTGACACCGAAGACAGCGAGTGGGAGAAGATCAGATCGTCCGAGAGCCCTCAAACAGAGCTGGTTCCCTGGCACCGAGCGTGCTCAAGACTGGTATCGCATCCCCTTCCGACCATAGCAGCTATCGATGGAGTGGTGTCAGGAGCCGGCATCGACATTGTCCTATGTGCTGACATCCGAGTGGCAGGGCCACAAACCCAATTGGACTTTTCGGAGTACGCCTCAAGAAGAACTATCCCCTACAGCGGTGCAACCCAACGCTTGCCACGGCTAGTTGGTAAGGCCAGAGCGCTCGAGCTGATCATCGGAGGTAGCAGCGTTTCGGCGAACGACGCCGTCGCTTATGGGCTAGTTCAGAGAGTGGCCGATTACTCCGCTCTAGAGGAGGCCCTTGGCCTTGCAAGAGCAGTATCTACTTTGGATCGGCAGATGGTGACGGCTGCTAAAACAGCCGTCTTTAGCTCCGAAGTACCAATAGCCGAGGGCCTGGCGCTCGAGTCCCGCCTTGCGGTATCTCTCATAGCAGCCCGCGCAAGGACTAGCCCAGAGGCAACAGGGATAGACAATGCCGACACGAATTCGAAGAACCTCTAAACGTGAGAGGCACTCCGGTACCGATCTCGCACATATCGACTTGGATAGAGCCGTTTGTGACTAAAATCCATGGGATTTGTAACCAGCCGCAGACACGATGACCGAAACCAAAAATGTCTTCAAAGCCAAGAACGCCAGCGATGCGAGAGAGTCTTTTGTGGCTGGAGATTTTGACTGGGAGTTGAATTCCAAAAAATCGAAGAGAAGACCGATCGCCATAGTCACAGTAGCAGTAGTCGCTGCGTCGGTCCTTTTGTTCGCACGCTTAGCCTCATCAGACTCAGGCAAAATCAAAACCGTTCGCGCTGACAACGGAACCGTTGAGCGGCGCCTATTGCTGGAGGGTAGAGCAAAGCCTGCCCAGACCTACTCACTCAGCTTTCCGATTCCCGCCGCAGACGACAACGTCGGTCCAAACATCGCAGAAGTTCTTGTAAAGGCTGGTGACCGTGTGTCCTCGGGTCAAATTCTCGCCCGGCTAGAGGGAGAACACGTCGAGTCTGCTCTAGTGCGCTCACCAACCGACGGCGTCGTTGTAGAAGTAAGAGGAGCTGCGGGGGCTCCGCCCCCAGCGGGAGCTGTCGTGGTCGTAAGAACCCTTGATCTAGTCGCCGAGTTCGAGCTTACTGAGGCGAATCTGTCTGAGCTGAAGGAGGGAATGGAAGCGACCATGACCGTCCCGGTTCTTTCGCAGTCGATTCCTACGGTGATCGAAAAACTCCCCCAGGACCCGAAGAGCTCCGTCCCCTTCTCGGTGTCATTGGGCTCTGCTCAGGGAGGAGGAACACAAAGCGGCTCAGACCAAGCCCTCAACTACCCTCTAGAAATCCCGCTCCCTCGCATCGATGGGCTGAGGCCTGGGATGACAGTAGACCTCGATGTCTTGGTGGCTCGAAAGACAGATGTTCTGGTAGTCCCACAAACAGCCATACGCTATGACCAAGATGGAGCGTTCGTGGAGGTCGTGGATGGTCGTAAAACACATCCCGTGAGAGTCAAAACAGGTCTTTCCGATCAGTCTAATATCGAGATATTGGAGGGACTGAGTGGCGGCGAAAACGTGGTCATCCAAGGGAACTAGTAGACCTGAGCCGATGCTTCGACAGGTCTAGGAGTTGAACAAAAAGGCGGACATTTGGCCGAAGAAAGCGTCATCTCCCTAGAAGCGGTTAGAAAAATCTATGGTAGAGGACGCGCGGCCGTAGAAGCTCTGCGGGGCATCGACTTTCAGGTGCGAAAAGGGGAATACGTAGCGGTTGTCGGGCCCTCTGGATCGGGTAAGTCCACGTTGATGAACATCATCGGATGTTTGGACCGACCGACCTCTGGAGTCTATCGACTTGGAGGCCTTGAAGTTCAGCGCCTCTCAGACGATGTGTTAGCGAGGGTCAGAAACCACCAGATTGGTTTTGTATTCCAGAACTTCAACTTGCTTCCGCGGGCTACGGCCATAGAAAACGTCGAACTTCCGCTTGTCTATCGAGGCATGCCACGGCGCAAGCGCCATTCTCTTGCAATCGAGATGCTCGAAAGAGTCGACCTGGCAGACAGAATTAACCACACCCCGGCCCAACTGTCAGGTGGCGAACAGCAGCGAGTAGCAATTGCCCGAGCCTTGGTTACCAATCCGCTAATAGTGCTTGCAGACGAACCGACAGGTAACTTAGACACCGCTCGATCAGCCGAGATATTGAAAATCTTCGACGAGCTGCATGCCGAGGGTCGGACTATCGTGATGATCACGCACGAGCCTGACGTAGCAGCAAGAGCACACCGCAACGTCCGTATCCGAGACGGAGAGATCATATCCGACTCGTCATTGGGTGGCGACAATGACGAAGAAAAAATCATAGACCCTCGGTCATCTTTGGGAAATCGGACGCATTCGGCTGATCACTCGAGTGGGGGACGCCAGTGAGGTTTTATCAGGCGGTTCCGTTGGCTGTCGATTTTGTACGCCGCAACAAGATGCGGGCCGCGCTCACTGCCTTGGGAATAGTCATAGGGATAGCCTCCGTCGTTGCCCTGGTATCATCGGGTCAGGCCGCTCAACGCTCAGTGATCGGCCAGATAAGCTCTCTGGGACCGGACCTTGCATTCATACTTCCGTTTCCGCCGGTGAAGGTGCGGCGCCTCCAGGGTCCGCCGGCGATAGCGAGAGCGGGATCTTTAGGCTCCCTCACCCTCCAGGACGCATACGCAATAAGAGACTCCGTTCCCGGGCTTCGAGGGGTCGCGCCGGAAATCCAGGCAAATGTACCAGTCACCTCAGGGGATGTACGCCTTCAGGCTCGAGTGCTGGGGACGACAGCGGAGTACGAGACAATCCGTAACGCAAAGGTGACAGCTGGACGGTTTTTCTCAAGCCGTGAGGAACGCCTAGGTCAGAACCTTGCAGTGATTGGTCCTGATATAGCCTCGCAGCTAGGTCCCGCTGGAGTACCAGGAGGCGAGATTACTATAGGTAGCCGTCCGTTCCGCATAGTAGGCGTCCTCGGTGCGAGGGGAACCATGGGGGGTGTCAACTTAGACGAGATGGTGATCGTTCCTGCACCAGCCGCGAAGGCGCTTGTAGTCGGAGACGACAGAGTGGTAGTGATATCGGTGTCAGTAGCAGGAGGAGGCACCTCACCTCAAGGAAAAGCTACTCTCGAAAGAATCGCCGCTTTGCTTCGAAGCAGACACAACATCCAACCCGGTAGTACCGACGACTTCAACATCACGACTCAAGAGGACATCCTTCAGACAGCACAGTCGATAACCACAATCATGACAGTACTGTTAGGGGCTATTGCCTCGATCTCGCTTTTAGTGGGTGGGATTGGGGTGATGAACATAATGTTGGTCTCGGTCACCGAGCGCACTAGAGAAATCGGACTTCGCAAAGCAATTGGTGCAAGAAGGAGAGACATTCTCCTCCAGTTTCTAGCTGAATCGGTCGGGCTCACCGTAGTAGGAGGAATAGTAGGAGTACTTATAGGCTCAGTCGCAGCCGTCGCAATAGTTCGAAGCATGGAACTGCAAGGGGGCGCCTCCCCAATGGCCATTTCAATGGCATTCATCGTGTCGGCAGCGGTAGGTATCTTTTTCGGCGTCTACCCCGCTTACAAGGCTTCAAAGCTAGAGCCTATCGAGGCACTGAGGTACGAATGAGCACAATTCGGGTTGGGACTGGGCGATGGCGGCGGTTCTGCGCGGTAGCAATCTCTCTGTCGGCTACCCTAGGAGCCTTTCTGTGTCTGTTACCATCCCCTGCCTTGGCGGTTCCCGTGCTGACTCCAGTGATCCGCACCGACCTATCCTCCTCCGCACTAGTTGGTGGAGTCGTAGTTCCAGAGGTGTCTACTCCGCTCTACTTCTCTCCCTTGGCTATATCAGCAGGCGCCGGCAGATCGCGGAGAGTAAAGGCGGTTCATGTAAGAGCAGGACAAGTCGTTTCCCAGGGAGCTGTACTTGCCGAGCTGGACGGCGACGACCTTTATCAGCGCCTCGACCAGGCTCGGAGCGCGTTGGCTCGAGCCCAAGAAGCACAGCGCCAGGCCGAGGCTGCCAGAAGGGCTCAAGAGGCCCGTCTCGCTCAGTTAGGCGAGCAACTCTCGCAGGCACAGTCCACAGCTGAGAAAGCTTCAGTTACGGCCGGACAAACCCAGAGTCGCTGTGTTTTGCTGGCTACGTCCCTTGTCGCCAACGCTATAGAGGAGTCCGCGTCGCTACCGCCACCCCCACCCTCTCCTTCCTTGGACGCTATGCCAAAGACCAAGGCCGCACTCGCCGCGCTCGAGCAGTGCCAAGCAGACCTTGCCAAGGAGTCGACTACATTGGGAGCGTCCACAGCCACGGCGCAACTTCTTCAGGCACAGCTATCGTCGCTCTCGTCATCTCGCAGCCAGGTGTCTGCACTAGCAGGACAAGTTTCCGCCGCCAGAAAAAACGTCGAACAAGTGCAGCGCCTCATCGACGCTCTCGCAATTTCTGCTCCCTACGACGGAGTCGTCTCGGCCGTCAACATAAAAGAGGGCGGAAATTTGGAACAAGGCATACCGGCGTTCGAGTTTCGAACCACCAAGTTGGTCGCCAGGGCCGACCTGGCGGAAGGAGATCTATTAGGAGTAGTTAGAGGGTCCTCGGCCTTAGTCTCTATTAGGTCTGCCCAGATCGAATTCACAACGACCGTAAAGTCGATTTCTGAGGATCCGCGAGGCTCCCGAGGGGGACCTGTGTCCTACCCTGCTTTCTTCGATCTTCCCCCCAATCCCTCCATAAAACCTGGGCAACTCGTACGAGTCAAGATAGTCGTGGAGACCCGAAGGGGGGTGCTGGTAGTACCCTCGAGTGCCGTCACTGAGAGCAAGGGACTCTACTACGTATTGGTATCAAAGGACGGGAGGGACGAGCCTAGACGAGTCGTTCCAGGACTAAGTGACGAGAATCTGACAGAGATAGTCCAGGGTCTGGAAGAAGGAGAAATGGTGCGCACACTCGCGCCAAAGCTGTAGCTCTGCCTCCCGCACCTCCTCGACACACACATTGTCGCGACGCCGCGAATTCTTGCCGATTCATTACTGTGCTATTCGTTGCTCAAGATCGAGCGGTGACTTTGTCGATACCGGAGGAAGGAGGTGGCACAATGGTTGAATTATCGCCCGCCGTATCTACACTCGGCCAAAACTCGGATGCAAAAGTCGGCTGCCTTCCTCCACCCCTTGTGCCCGTCGTACCCTATCTTCCGCCGCTGCTACAAGGTGAGCAACCCTACTACCACCACCTGATCACCGTAAAGCCGGCCGAGGGCGCCACCGCGGCCAGAGTAGTTCTGAGGCGATATGCTTGGACGGCTTCTTCGGAGGGGAACAGATGGGAACTGATGGAAATCGACCCTCTAGAACTACATGTACAAGAGTCGACGCCGTTCATTGTTGCGGGTCCTCTCGCACTAAACCCCGAGTGTCCGCAACTGTGGACACTGCAAGAGGCACGGGCTGCCTCCATTTCGATTTCGTCTATACCTAGGCAGCCAGGTCTGCCCACTTTGCAGCTTATGCCAGGCGTGTCACCTCCGGAGAGAGCACCTTATGTTCTCGCTCTGCACCCATCGATGGCATTACCCAGAACCGATCAACCCTCTGCGTGCCGCATTGAGGTGTACCCTCTAACTTCGTCAGCATCGTTTGCCTTCCGACTTCGCCTCTATTCTCGAGGAGAGACCAAGGGAGAGACGCCGTTTCTTTTTCAGGCCGCGGTGCGCCAGCCCAAAGCATGGGAGATTTCTCACGGACACAGGATTTCAGAGGTCGATCCTTCCACCGGCACCTCATCGCAAGTCGTGGAGGCAACCTATGAGTCAGGGGATATGAGCCCCGTTCTAACGGTCTTTTCCGGCCGGTTGCTGGCCGTATTCATGTGGAAGCCTGCCCAGAATTTAGCGGTCACCAACGCAGCTGCCCTGATTCCCGAGGATCTTCCCCAAGACCTCCCTATCCTTCGCCAGCTCTCGCTTTCCGACTTCGCCCGCGAAGGTTTTCGTTCAGGGTATGCCACGGGTTACAGCTGAAAAGGCTTCGTCTTACTTTTTTTCCCACCGAATCTACTAAGATCTCCGCTACGTCCAGGTACGATCTGCTTCCGACTAGTGCAACCTTTGGGCGAGGTGAAAAGACGAGATGCGAGAAGTGAAAACCACATATCCGGTTCGAGTGCCTCTCCAGACACGCTTCTCTGACACAGATGCATCCGGACACATCAACAACGTCGCTTTGATGGCCTACTTTGAGCTGGGGCGGGCGCATTACTTCAAGGCGCTAAAGGGCGAGTTCAATAGCCGTGGTAGAGGATTCATCCTCGGCAGCATTGAAGCAACTTTCAGAAAACAAGCATTCTTTGGGGACGATCTTGAGGTAGAAGCGGGTATATGCGGCATCGGCCGATCTTCTTTTAAGATCTCATGCCGCATAGTCAACCGAAAGACCGGTCATCTCATTGCTGAATCGGAAGCGACCGTGGTGAGCTTTGATTTTTCAAAGGGGCGCACTACCCCTCTGTCCGAGGAATGGAAGCGGCTTGTCGCAAAGCTTGAGGGAGTGGAGCTTGAGGAGCCCACACAGTAACACTTTCAGCACCAGTGATCTAGTGATGACCTAGTGACCTAGAAAAACGGGATTGCTCAAGGGAGATCGCTGGTCCCAACTCCGAGACCAGCTCCGCCTCGAAAGCAGGAGTGGGATTCACCCACAAGCGCTGATCAACTCTGTAAGCACTGCCGATCGACCCGCCGGCACAGACCCTTATCACCACTGGAGTATCGCCCCGGTGGCGCATCAGCACGCTTTTCAATCGCTTTATGCAAGACTCCACTTCTTCTGCCCCCACGTTCTCAGCGTCCACTCTGATCTGTACCGAGGACGTTCCATTAGGAGGACCGGTTTGCACAGGTAACACTGAACGTCTTTCTTCATCATCGAAGAGGTCCTGTGCGTTTGAGTCCAGCCCCATACTCAGACAATCCCGGTCGTAGCTGCCGTCGATTTCCAAAAACGCCGTTTCATTAGAGACAGCGTCTGTACCGGCACTAACAGCTCCGCCGTCGGTTAACTTCTCGTTGTCAACCTGCCCTACCTCTCTCGACAGCTCTGGCGAATCGAGATCGAGAAGCGCCTCGGCCACCAGCACGCGCCCGTCCTCTCTTGCCTCCAACCGCCCTTTGACAACTACAACTGCGTGTTCTTCTATGCGGTTATGGTAGTCCCTCGCTACCTTCGGAAAGCAGACAACCTCGATAGAGCCGGTCAGGTCTTCCAACACAAAGCTGAACATCTGCTCGCCCTTTCTGGTGAAGCGAGGCCGAAGCGCAGTAAGGCACCCAGCAACAGCGTACCGACCGTCCGGAGCCTCCATGAGGTCTGCGATCGTCACCCTAAAGACCTCTTTTATCTTTGCCTGGACCTCCAAGAGCGGATGATCGCTCACATACAGTCCCAGCATTTCCCTTTCATAAGACAGCTTGGTTTCGCGATCCCATTCTTCGTTACCCACTCCGTGGTTGTGTTTGAATGCTGGCCCCGAAGGCACCTCAGCGAAAAGCGAGTACTGGCCTTCTTGCTCCATGCGCCGGCGTGCTACCACCTCTTCGACGATGGCGAATGCTCGCTCCAGTAAAGACTTTCGGGCATATCCCATCGAGTCGAAAGCGCCTGCTTTGATCGCTGCTTCCAAGATGCGCTTGTTGAGTACCGAGATATCGACTCGCTCGCAAAAATCGACAAAACTCTCGAATAGGCCCGCCTCTCTCGCCCTGAGAATCAATTCGCCCGCAGACTCGCCGAGGTTGCGGATCGCCGAGAGGCCGTAGATAATTTCTCCATTCTTTACGGTGAAGTCGATATCGGAAAAATTTACATCTGGCGGTCTCACTGTAATCCCCATAGACCTGCACTCGGCCAGGTACCTAGCTGTCTTGTCTTTGTCGTCCTTTACAGAGCTAAGCAGAGCGGCAAAGTACTCGGCAGGAAAGTGAGCTTTGAGGTACGCGGTTTGGTAGGAGATCATCGCGTACCCGAAGGCATGGGACTTGTTGAAGCCGTAATCCGCAAATGGCTCTATGAGAGCAAAAAGCGACTCTGCGAAAGACCTGTCGTATCCCTGTGCCACGCAACCTTCGATAAACTCGTCTCTTTGAGCTGCTACTAGCTCGGGGATTTTCTTACCCACCGCTTTTCGGAATGCATCAGCTTTGGCGAGGCTGAAGCCTGCGATCCGGGACGCGATCTCGATGACACTCTCCTGGTACACCAGAACACCGTAGGTTTCTCGCAATATGGGCTCGAGGTCTGGATGTGGATAGTCGATAGGCTCCCGTCCGTGCTTTCGATCCACATAGCGAGGAATATTGGCCATGGGACCCGGACGGTAAAGAGCAATAACCGCCGCTATTTCCTCTAGCGACGACGGCCGCAGGCTTCGCAGCAAACTGCGCATCTGGGATCCTTCGAGCTGAAACACACCCGCGGATTCGCCGCGCTGGAGCATCGCAAAGGTTTTTTCGTCGTCTAACGGAACAGCATCGACATCGATGTCTATACCCGTGGAAGCTCGTACTAGCTCCCTCGTCTTTTCGATAACCGACAGATTTCTCAGACCCAAAAAGTCGATCTTTAGTAAACCGAGCCGTTCTACGGCATCCATGTCGTACTGGGTGACGATCTCGACGTCCTCGCCCTTGCGCTGAACGGGCACTCTCTCAACCAAGGGCTCCGGACTTATCACCACGGCGGCAGCATGAATGGAGTCCTGCCTGCGAAGGCCTTCGAGGCCGACAGCGACGTCGACCACCCGCTTGACGTCCGGGTCACTTTCTACTGCCCCTCGTAGAGGAGCTGCGATTCTGTAGCTGTCCTCGAATCCAGGAGTTTCTTCTAGACAGGCCTTGAGCGGAGTCGACCTTCCCATCACTAGAGGAGGCATCATCTTGGCAATCCGGTCCCCCAGACCGTACGGATATCCCAGTACTCGAGCCGCGTCCCGCACGGCTGCTCGTGCCTTGATCGTCGAGAACGTGATGATCTGGGCTACGTGATCATGGCCATACTTTTCCGATACGTAGCGGATCATCTCCCCCCTATAACGCTCGTCGAAGTCCATGTCTATGTCGGGCATCTGGCGGCGGCCTGGATTCAAGAATCTCTCGAAAATCAGCCCGTAGCGCATGGGATCGATCTGGACAATCCCCAAACAGTAGGCCACGAGGCACCCCGAAGCCGATCCACGCCCTGGTCCTACCCTGATTCCCTTTTTCCGCGCGTAAGACACCAAATCCCAAACGATCAAGAAATACGAAGAGAAGCCCATCTCTGCTATAACTTCTAGCTCGTACTTCAGTCGACGACTTACTGCTTCGGAAAGCGGATCCCCATACCGTCTTACAGCGCCTTCGAATGCGAGCTTTCTGAGGTAGGAGTTTTCGTCGTACCCCTCGGGCACATCGAACTTGGGAAGCAGGTGTTCCCCAAACCCTATATCTATACCTACGCGCTCCGCAATCTCCAAAGTGTTGTCGCACGCCTCTGGTAAGTCTCGAAAGAGCTGGCGCATCTCCTCGGCAGACTTCAAGTAGAACTGGTCTGTCTCGAAGCGCATACGGTCGGTTTGATCGACAGTGGCACCTGTCTGGATGCAGAGCAAGACGTCTTGAATTACCGAGTCTTCCCTGCGGGTGTAATGACAGTCATTGGTAGCTACCAATGGAATTCCTAAATCTGTCGCCAAAGCCACCAGTTTTTTGTTCAGGCGGCGTTGGTCAGGAAGACCGTGGTCCATAACTTCTACGAAGAAATTTTCAGCACCAAAGATGTCTCGAAGCTCTGCGGCCTCTGCGACAGCTGCTTCGTACTCACCCTCGAGCAGTAGCTGTGGGACTATTCCTTTCAAACACCCAGTAGTTGCCACGATCCCCTGGTGATACTCGGACAGTAGCTCTTTGTCGATGCGTGGCTTGTACCAGTAACCGTCCAAGAACCCGCGGCTGGTCAGCTTCATGAGGTTCTTGTATCCGGTATTGTCTGTAGCCAATAGTGTCATGTGGTTGTAGCGGTGCCAATCTTCGCCTCTCCCCCGATCAAAACGGGAATTGCGCGCCACGTAAGCCTCCATCCCGATGATGGGCTTGATACCTGAGAACTTAGCCTCTGAATAGAAATCGATTGCGCCGTAAAGGACTCCGTGATCGGTAATAGCGATGGCTGGTTGCCCATCGCGGGCTGCCGCCCGGACAATCTCTGAAACTCTCGACGCCCCGTCGAGTAACGAGAATTCGGTATGTAGATGCAGGTGAACAAATGAAGAAGTCATCTATTACCCCGCAGGAGAAAAAGCCTGGAACGCCTCCGGTTGGCTGCAAATTTCGCCCTGAAACCACTTTTATTAGGCGTACCTAGCCCACTGGCGATGAGAATACCACTTACGGAATTGCAGTCGGGGAACCGGCGAAAAACTCGTGACTGAAGTACGCTTGAGCAAACAAGGCCTGATAGCGATATGACACTGGCTTAGGATGGAATCTCACTACTTCAAAGACATCGCCCCCAAAATGTCTCTCTTGGCATCGGCCGACAGCTCTGAAGAGGCCATTGCGGTTCTCAAGCAAATCATTGCTTCGCTGGGCTATGAAAGCGAAGTTGTGAGCGGACCCGAGCTCCCTCACGAAGGTTCCAATGTCACGTTTCGCATCGCGCCGTCGGCAGCGCCACACTGGACAATAGAAGCAAAGATGGCGGGAGGCATTGCTCGCGCCCACAGCCCCGAGGCTGAAGCCTTGGCCCGGATTGCATGTGAACTTTTCGGTGCAGTAGTCGCAGCTGTCGAGTTCCGCTCGCGAGTTGCCGCTCTGGATGAGCAACTGCGGGCTGCTATCTCGACTCTCCATCACGACATCAGAACACCGCTCACGTCAATAGCGGGCATGGCCCAAACTCTTCTGATGCGCCCAGGGGTGGAAGACGCCGTCAAAACGGAGTTCTTAGAGCGCATCGAAACTTCGGCAGAGGCTATCACAGCAATGACAGATGAGTTTCGCGCGCGAATCGATGCTCTGCTCACCGTAGCAAATCTACCACCCGAGACAACGCGCTTAGACGAAGCGTTCAAAAGCGCTATCGCAAAAGCTGTCTCTAAGGGTGCCGAAATTACTGTCGTGTCCGCGCCTCAAGGAAGCATCTCGGTTCGGACGCCACCCAACGTCGTCGATGAGATTCTGGATGGGGTTTTCGCACACTTCACAGCCGTTTTGGCCGGGAGAGCCGTGGCGGTTCTACGCGAGGAGAGCACGCGCGCCCCAGCCAGATCTGACACGAATCCCGTAGCTAGAGCAATTCTGAAAGGGCCCGCGTATCCGGGTTACTCACTGCCCTCAGACCTTTCCAAAATTTGGGTACCCGAGGGGGCGCTGCTCTCCAGCGAGCAACCCGAAAAACTCGCTCGCCCCTATCATCTTTGCCAAGCAGCAGGCGGATCGTTGCAAGTGTATAAAGACAGGGACGAACTCGTATTGGAAATCGAGCTCCCCATGTCGGCATGAGAGAAGCGATCTGCCACCAGGTACGCGAGTCAAAAAAGACGCGTTCTCTGCAGCGCCGTCACTTGATGATCACAACGTCTAAGGGACCCTCCCTCTTGAGTACGTTCACGCCCACATCATCTTGATGCCGTGAGAAAAGCAAGGTAGCCGAGGATCCGCCGCATCTGAGACCCGAGATTTTGACCGAGTCTAAAAACGAGGGTAGAGCAGGACGCTCCAAGATTATCCTCCCAGCAACGGCATCTACTTTCAGTCCAAGGCACGCCTTCAGCAACAAAAATACGCTCCCAGCAGACCAGGCCTGGGGATTGCAGGCCACTGGGTATAGAACTGGTTCTTCTTCTACGATCCGGTCGAAACCACAGAACAGCTCGGGCATCCTCATATGGCCGAAATGCCGGACGGCATCGAACAGTCCCCGGGTTATTCGCAAAGCACCTTCCTTGAAACCATAGACAGCCATGCCCTGCGCAATTATCGAGTTATCGTGCGGCCATACAGAGCCGTTGTGATACGCGATTGGATTGTAGAGAGCCTCTCCGCGGGCAACTGTGCGGACTCCCCATCCGCTGAAGAAGTCGGGCGACATGAGGGAGTGGAAGATCTTAGCCGCCCGACTTCTGCCCGCTAGTTCTCCTAACAAAACATGGCCCGCATTCGAACTCCTTACCGCACATTGGCGCTTACGTCCGTCTAGGGCAAGGGCATACATTCCGATCTCATCGCACCAAAAAGCGTCATCGAACCGCTTTTTCAGGTCGGCTGCAGCTGTCCGCTGGGACTTGGCAAAATCTCGTTCGCCAAGCTCATCTGCAATAGCCGCTGCAGCCAGCCGGGCGGCATACGCGTAGGCCTGGACTTCTACAAGGGCTATTGGGCCCTGGGGGATACGCCCATCTGCGTGAAAAACTGCGTCCTTTGAGTCTTTCCATCCCTGATTTTCCAAGCCGTTGCCCTTGTGCCCCTCGTACTCGATCCATCCATCCCCGTCCCTGTCGCCGTAGTTGTCTAGCCAACAGGCTGCGGCATGTATATTTGGCCAGATGCGTTTTATAAACTCGATGTCGCCCGTGTGCCGTAGGTACTGACCGGCGAGCCATACGAACAGTGGAGTGGCGTCGATCGAACCGTAGTACCGCCTGAACGGCACTTCTCCCAGGATCGACATCTCTCCCAGTCTCTCTTCGTGAATGATCTTACCTGGCTCGGCCTGAGAGTAGTCATCTTCGGAAGTCGCCTGAGTAGCCGAGAGATACCCGAGGACTCCTCTAGCCAAGGATGGATTGACGAGCAGAAACTGATAAGCCGTTATGCATCCATCGCGCCCGAAGGGGGCTGAGAACCATGGGATTCCAGCGTAAGGGTAGAAACCGGTCGGCAGAGTCGACGTGAGCGTGCGAATGTCGGCCAGCGAGCGATGAAGCCACGCATTGAACTGCTCGTTGGAGGTGTCTATCTCTGTATCCTCATTCGACATCTCAAGGAGCTGGCCTCTAATCTTCGAGCGAGCTTGCTCGAAAGTAGCCACTACAGGCTTGGCTCGGGATTCACAAGCTACGGCCACCGCAAGTTCGATTTCTTCTTTCGGGCGCATCGCAAAGTAAAAAACCGGCCCCGATTCCGATACGCTATCGGCCACAGGTGTCCAGGTAATCTCTGTTGCCCTTTCCCGCCCATCGAGGCCCAGGTACGAAAAGCGCATCCTTTTGGTAGAGAGGAGCGGGGCGCGCAACTCGCCCCGGGACTCTCTTTTTACTCCGCGAACTTCAAAAATGTCCGAGAAGTCTGCGTCGAAATTCAGGCTTATGACAATCTCGACCGGCTCTGTACCAAAGTTGCAGACCTTTGTAGATTGGTAGCACACAGCATCCCATAGGACCTTTTGGCGACCTATGTGAACCGTTCCATGCGGTAGTGCCAGCTCTTCGTCCAAATAAATGTCCGGGTTGGTTAGGTCTACGATCACTGTGGAGCCATCCGAACTCACCGCCGAAGACAGGAGCAGGAGGGGCTGTCCATTCAAGAGCATTCGTTCGTGACAGAGAAAACGCGTTCCTTCGTGGTACACCCCCTCGTATCCCTGGCTAGGCGTGTGGCCAACCCCGATATCGCCATACTCATCGAAGACGGCAAAGGATTCCCGGTGTTTGAGAACCAAAGTATCGGCAGTGACCCTGGGCGAGGTCGTAGTGATATAGAAATCGTTGATTCTCCAGGCCCTGCGGGTCCGACCCCCAGCCATAAAGTGCGACTCGCTCGCTTCAGTCATGCGATCGGTATACTTCTCTTCTGCACATGACATGAGGTTATATCACCGGCCCACAAAATCGGTTTATCTCGTCGCTCCCAAAGAATTTTGTTCTCGGGAGAAGGCACGAGAAAAGCTCCAGAGTGAACGATTCGAGCATTCAGCGGCTCGGGTTCTTCAAATCCACAAGTGGGCCGCGCCAGGATCCTTAGAATGCAGCACATGACACCCCGCGCAGACACCACCCTTTCCATTGTTTTGATCGCGCCCCCGTGGCTCCCGGTACCGCCAAAAGGATACGGAGGAATAGAGGCGGTAGTTGCTTCGCTTGCCCGACAGCTCGCTCTTAGCGGACACAGCGTTACTTTAGTGGCGTCAGGTGACAGTCAGGTCAACGGAGCAAAGCTAGTAGCGCCTTTCGATCGATCTCAGCGAGACGTCTGGGAGGACTTTCACGTAGAGATGATCCATGTTCTCGAAGGCGTTGCAGATCTCGAAGGCGATGTGTTCCACGACCACTCCCTCATGGGGGCATTGGCATGGGGCGGTATCAAAGAGCCGTTGGTCCATACGATGCATGGTCCTGCTACCGGTAAAATGGGCCGGCTTTATCGAGCGCTCGCCAGAAAAGTCCCGTTGCTAGCCATTTCGCGTCAACAAGCCAAAGATCTGGGTACGGGAGTGTTGGATGTGGTGTACAACTGCGTCGACACCGAGAGATTCCGCCCGTCCACGCGCAAATCCGAGTACGTAGCATTTCTCGGGCGGATTTGCTACGACAAAGGTCCAGACGACGCCGTCAAGGCGGCTCGTAAAGCGGGGGTGCCCATAAAACTAGCAGGCAAGATAGCGAATGCAGAAGAACAAGATTTTTACTCCTCTGTTCTCGAAAGCATGCTCGGTGGCGACGCCGAGTACCTAGGAGAGATTTCCGAAGATGAAAAAGTACAGCTTTTAGCAGAGGCAAGGGCACTGCTGGTGCCAATCAGATGGCCGGAGCCTTTCGGACTCGTGATGGCAGAAGCCCAAGCGTGTGGGACTCCGGTCATCGCCTACCCCAACGGAGCAGCCCCCGAGCTCGTAGAAGACGGAGAGACCGGATTTCTCGTTGACGACGTAGAGGAGATGGCCTCGAAGATACATGCCGTAGAGAGCATTTCTGCTGAGGCATGCCGGAACCGGGCTGTATCGCTCTTCGGGCCCGAACGTATGGCACAAAAGACCGAGGAAGTCTACAAGAGCCTGCTCGATCGACCAGCGAAGGTTCGCGCGGCTGCGGGTAAGTAAAATCCTCCAAGGCCTACCTCGCCTCCGCTGAGAAGAGGACTAGAAGTCAGCACCACCGAGAAACAGCTAGCTCACTCGAGTCTGAGCTTTACAAGTTCGTCCCGGAGCTCGTCGGCCAGCTGGGTTAGCTCGGATGCTTTCTGGGCCAACTCCTTCGAGCTAGAAAGGTATTCCCTCGATCCGTCTGCTACCTGAGCGATAGCGACTACGACCTGATCACTAGCCGACCGTTGCTGGGCAGTCGAGACCGAGATTTCCTTTGTTGCAGAAGAGGTCCACTCCGCAAATCGAGTAATCTCGTCGAGCCGCTCCGCGGCCTCTTCGCCAAGCTTCCCTGCTGCAACAACTTCTCTCGTACCCTCCTCAGTGGCGAGGATTGTCGTGTTGGTCTCAGACTGGATCTCCGATATTAGGCTTCGAATGTCCTCGGTGGCCTCGACACTTCGCTCCGCTAGTTTCCGAACCTCGTCTGCAACCACCGCAAAACCTCGGCCATGCTCACCGGCTCGTGCCGCTTCAATAGCAGCGTTCAAAGCCAAAAGGTTGGTTTGGTCCGCAATGTCAGTGATTAGTTCGAGAATACTGCCAATCTCTTGAGACAGTTCGCCCAACCGTAAGGTCTGCGATGCAATGTACTCGACCTTTTTCGCAATACGGTCGCGGGTCTCCCCCCATCTGTCGACTGCGTCCTTTCCTCGCAGAGCAGCCTCAGAAGTCTTCTCCGCGAGACCTGCTACGCTCTCGGTTAGTTCAGCGATCTGCTTGGCCGCGGCGGCAAGCTCTTCGATGGTCGACGAAGTCTCTACTGCCGCCGACGACTGTTCAGCAGAGAGGGCAGCCTGAGAGTCCGAGGCGACTCTGAGGCTCTGGGCCGTGTCGCTCAACATGTCGGCGTTGCGTCTCAGCCGCAGCGCGAGGGCTCTCCAGTTCGCCACCGCAGTGATGAAGTGAGCGATAACCGGCCGAAGCTCTTCGGGAACCCTGTACGATTCCTCTTCAATCGCCTGGAGTGACTCGAACGTGAGATCGCCCTCGCTGACCCGCCTGAACACCGACGCGAACTCCTCTAGGACCCCCCCTCCTCGCGACTCGAGCGACGTGACTTCGGATGGCAGTCCTCCCGCACGCGCTCCCCCTTCAGTTCCCACTAGTGCAGACGCTAGGCCAGCGATCCAAACCAAAAAAACAGCGGCACCGATGCTACCACCGCCGCCGCGCCCAAAAGCTCCAGAGGCGGCAAGGCCGCCAGCGACCAGCACAGCCGTCGAGGTGGCAACCCCCGCGCCGAGCTCCCTGCCACACAAGCGCCCACTCAACACGGCCGTAGCCGCAGCAGCTCCAACAGCAAGTCCAGGTCTGTCCGCTCCTAGCCCCAAAGCAAGAAGTGACGGACCTAATCCCATCCCTGCACATGCAGCCACAGAGACTTCCGGGGGAACTTGGCTAAGTCGAAGCCCAGCTGTGACTACTGCAGCACAAACCAGGAAGATTGCTACTGATATCAAGACCAGCAGGGGACGATGAAGTCTAGAGCGTTCGACGAATGCCGCTATAAGAACAGAAACAGGAATCGACCAAGCAACAGCCTGCGCAGATAGAACGGCATTTAGAGGGACGTTTACAGCTGAGCCAGTTGTTACGGCACGTCGTCGCCCGCGAGAGGAATCGAGTCCCCCTCCCTCGTCTACCACTTCCCCTTTCATCACCCCAACAAGCCTTCTGCCATCTCTCGGCTCTTCTAAATCATAAAGTTCTCAAATGCTTTGCTCATTCTGTTCCAATGATCGTCCGTAGGAGGCTAGGTGGAGAAAATCGGGTGCTCTCGATGGGGTACCGGCAGGAACATCATTTGCTCTCGCCGTATTTACCAGCTCGCGAACAAAAGCAAACTCAGAGGTGCCATATAACGAGAGGTCATCTGAGACTATAACCATCTGCCCGAGCGCTGCTGTCAGCTTTCCCCACTCTTCTGCAATGGATGGATCAAGGGAGGTTTGGGTTTTCCTGAGCATTACACAGTCTGGATCGTTCACCCAAAACTTTCTATGCATCGGAGCGCGAGCAATCGTATTTCTCCATGCATTAGCAAGTGCGGGTAACGAATCGGTGAGACCATGTACTCGCTGTTGGGGCAAGAAGGTCGGTGCCACATCCGGTCCTATCCGAGCTCCGTCCAGAAGACCGACCACTGGCCACAAGGGGATTCCACACCCCAGCAAAAACACGTCCTCTCCCAATCCCCGTCGGAGCGCTTGAACCCCTAGAACTAGCGCTTCCGCTCTCCCTCGGGGGGTTGCAGATAGGCCGTGCATAGATGCCGCATAACAGAAGTCTATTTTGATGTATCTATAACCAGCCTCTCTCACCCCAGCCCCTAAACGCTCCAACCACTCCAATACTTCAGGGTGAGTGCAGTCGAGAGCGTACGCGAGACCGTTGCCCCCCCACGCAAAATTCAGCATGGCTGGCACTGGAGATCCGTTTGGAAGTTTGAGAAACCAATCAGAGTGGCCTTTATACACCGAAGAATCGGTAGTTGCGACAAAAGGAGCAATCCAAATCCCAGGTATGAACCCAGCCTCTTCGATTTTTCGTGCAATTCCGGCAACTCCAGATGGAAACCTGTCGTTGGTTTCCAACCAGTCTCCAATTGCTCTTTGATAACCATCGTCAAGCTGAAAGACGTCCAGAAAGTGAAGATGCTTCTCCGCTAACGAGAGGTTTTTCAATAGTTCTGCCTCGGAAATCGACGAAAAGTACTGATACCAGGTGCACCAGCCGGAATAGAGCGGAGCTGAGGCCCGAGCGCCTTTCAGTAGCGCCGATGCACCCAAGAGTCGGTCAATCAATGAACGACGTCGATCAAGCTCTGTGGTCGTCAGCGCAACAACGTCGAGGATGTCGCTGCCGAGGGAAGAACTCGGTCTCGTAGAAAAAACTCTTTCCTTACTCGAAGCGGCACTTCCTCCCTCGCTTTCACCTATTCTCGAAATATCGAAGGAGACCGCTAATGCGGTCGGCGTGCCGAAAAAACATGCTGGGGCACGCCGGCCGTCGAGGGTAGCTACTACGAGATCTTCTAGAGCCAGGATGCTCTCTGATTCGGCAAGTATGGGCCCTTTTACAGGGGGCTCTAGATGAGAAAAATGCGACATCGCCGCCATGTCTATGCCGGGCCGCTCTATGGCCTCACCAGCGCGAGCTATTCCGGTAAAGGACCACGACTGGTACCCATTGCGCCAGTAACTTTCGCCATCCCGTACCGGACGGTCGAACTCTACAACTAGGTACCGCTTAGCAACAGCCATATCTCGAGAAACAGCGGTCCCAAACGATCCGCCAGAGCCGTTGTCAGTTGCACGCCGTCTTTGGTCTTGTCCTACCTGGCCAGCAGGGAGCCGTACTGCTAACCAGAGCTCCGACGGAGAGGAGTTGATCTCACTCAGCACTTCGTCCGGAGAGACAGGAATCGGGTCCATCCCAGGAGTGGTGATATAAGCGGCCGTGGGCTCTGGCAACGGTGCAGCCGAAGCTGTCATTTTGGGTCTCCGAGAAGACACACTGGTATCAACTGCTAGCTGCGTCCGAAATCGGAGCACGCTCATTCAAGTAAGTCAGGACCCTACGGCAGATCCCCTCGGCATCCATCTTGAGACGCTCAAACCAGCGGTCCTGCGAGGCATGCTCTAAGAATCTGTGAGGAACGCCAATTCTTATCAAATCAACATTCAAGCGTCGTTCGGCCAGCTCTTCGAGTACAGCCGAGCCGAAACCACCGGCAAGAACATTGTCTTCTAGCGTGAACACGGCATCACAGCCGCTCACGTACTCTGGAAGCGCAGGATCCAACGGCTTTACAAACCTAGAATCTACAAGTCGTACCGAGACGCCGTTTGCTTCGAGCTTGTCCGCGGCCTCGGCCGCTATTGTGACCATCTTGCCCGTGGCCAAAAAACAGACATCGCTCCCGTCCCGTAAAACTTCCCAAGACCCAACGGGGATCTCAACGGGAGCTCTATGCCCGGATGAGGGAAGGCTTCCTTTAGGGAAGCGAATAGCGAAGGGGCCATCATGACTCAATGCAGTCGCTATTAGATCTCTTAGCGCCCACTCGTCTCGGGGAGCTGCAACGACCATGTTGGGCAGAGCTCGAAGATATGTGAGATCGAAGACCCCATGGTGAGAAGGCCCATCATCGCCGGTTATTCCAGCCCTGTCGATAACGAACAGCACGGGAAGATTGTGTAAACAAACATCCATCATCAACTGGTCGAAAGCTCGCTGAAGGAACGTCGAGTAAATTGCGACTACCGGCCTAGCTCCACCCATCGCCAAACCAGCCGCAAACACAGTCGCGAACTGTTCTGCGATTCCGACATCGAAGACACGCTCGGGATACTTCTCTGCAAGCTTGGAAAGGCCTGTGGGAGAAGCCATAGCAGCAGTTATGGCGAGGACGTCGGAGCGCCTCTCGGCAACCCTGCACAACTCCTCCGCAAACGCCGCTGTCCACGAGCGGGCCTTCGGCTTGGTAGGCTTTCCCGTCTCAGGATCGAAAGCCCCGAGCGCGTGAAGCTTCTCTACCTCGTCTTCGACAGCAGGGCCGTAGCCATGACCCTTTTCGGTGAGAACATGCACGAGGACAGGCCCTTCTACATCCTTGGCTAGATGTAGTGCTTGCTCAAGAGAGCCGAGGTCGTGACCGTCAATAGGACCCGCGTAGTAAAACCCCAAGTCTTCGAAGATAACTTGGGGGGCTACAAGCTGCTTGATTCCTTGCTTCACCCGTCGAGCTTCGGCCGCGAGGGACTCGCCTACTCTAGGAATCGCCGTCAGAATGTTCTCAATCTCTCGCTTTGCCCGTCGATACCGAGGGCTCAGCCGTAATCTAGAAAGATAAGAGGCAATGCTTCCTACAGTGGGTTGATAGCTTCTCCCGTTGTCGTTCAACACAACCAGGACGTCGAGTGCCATTGCCCCAATGTTGTTGAGAGCCTCGAGTGCTACCCCACCGGTCAGCGCACCGTCTCCCACGACAGCTACTACCTTGCCCTCAATTCCGGCCCTCCGCCGCGCCTCGGCCAGCCCAGCAGCGTACCCTAGCGAGACCGAAGCATGGGAGTTCTCCACAAGATCGTGTACGGACTCCGCCCTCGACGGATAACCCGAAAGGCCGCCCTCCTGGCGAAGGGTGTCAAAGCGGTGAGAGCGGCCAGTCACAATTTTGTGAACGTAGGCTTGATGACCGGTGTCCCATACTATGGCGTCCTTGGGGCTGTCGAAGACCCTATGAACGGCCAGCGTCAGTTCGACAACCCCGAGGTTAGGACCGAGGTGGCCACCCGTTTTCGACACCGAATCCACGAGGAACTTCCGAATCTCGGAAGCAAGTTCGTCTAGCTCCGCTCGGTCGAGAGTTTTTAGATCCGCAGGCGATTCGATTTTCTCCAGTATCACAGAGCGACCCTCCGACCTCTGGCTTGAGATAGTGCTACTAATGACATACTCGAGTGCCCTCGGGAATAGATCGCAAGATCTGTTCGTCCGCCCCAGCCGCCTCTGCCTTCTGGCAAGTCATGCGAACGCTCAAACTGACTCTAGGATACAGCCCGCGTGCTTATGGGGGGATTCTTGCATGACCTACATGTCCACTAACGCACTTTCCGAAAAACGCTGGTCGATATCCGCTGACTTAGGCTTGGGAATGCTGAACAGCGTGGCGTCTCAGCAACTCCGCGACCTCTGGCCTCGTGAAGGACTCGGGGAGCGAACGGCCCTGGCGCAGATACTCTCGCACTCGGGTTCCCGAGAGGTGCCGGCGCTCAGACTCGGAATGACCGCAGGTTTTGGCAGTTGCCATCTGGTCACATTTGACGCAGTAAAAAGCATGCTCGAAAAAGAGGGGGACGATTCCTAACTCGGAGATGTCAAATGACGACACGAATTCCTGAGCCTCGTAAGTTCCGTAGTAGTTGCCAACTCCTGCGTGGTCCCGTCCGATGATGAAGTGCGATGCACCATAGTTTCGTCTCACCAATGCGTGGTGCAGAGCTTCCCGGGGCCCGGCATACCGCATAGGAGCTGGAAAGGAAGCAATCATAACGCGATCCTTAGGAAAGTAGTGCTCCACCAGTGCCTCGTAACAACTCATCCTCACATCTGCTGGGATGTCGTCATCCTTGGTAGTCCCAACTACCGGGTGGATGAGCAGTCCATCGGTGATCTCCAGAGCACACTTGCATAAATACTCGTGGGCTCGGTGGATCGGATTTCGGGTCTGGAAAGCAACTACTTTCTTCCATCCAGCCTCAATAAATGCTCTGCGGGTTTCTTGAGGAGTAAATGCGTATCCTGGGTACGGCGGATCAATCTTTTCTAACACCTTAACTCGACCCGCGGCGCGATACCGGCCGTCTTCGAAGAGCCTGGCCACTCCAGGATGGCGTTCGTCGTCGGTTTTGAAGACGGCCCGGGCCTCAGTAGCGAGATCTACTTCGAAGACATCTTGGAGCTCAATGATCGCAAGTGGTTTTCCCAACTCCGGACTCCACCACTGTTGCTCCGAGTAGGCGACGTTGCCCGCTGGTTCACCGGAGGCCACCAGAGCCACAGCGCCAACGCGCTCGGAAGCTACAGCATTGGCCTCTTCATCGTCGAAGGGCAATGAAATCGGTATGGCCCATAAAGCCCCGGACTCTAGGCGGCACTCCTGGAGAACGCAGTTGTAGTCTCGCTTCGATAGGTACCCCTCCAAAGGCGAGTATGCTCCAATTGCGAGCAACACGAGGTCCCAGTAGTGATGGTCCTGGATCCGTTTTACCATCACTTTCGTGCCCTTGAGGGAGTCCAGGTACGATACAACCTTCTCCTCGGAGGAGTCGCCCTGTGAGTCGTCGTAGAGTCTGAGATCTACGAGCTCTCCTCGGGGAGGAGAGGGGATCTCAGCGGGCATGCAACCCGCACTCTGTCTTGGCGAACCCGGACCAGCGTCCCGCTCTGGGATCCTCTCCCTTGGCCACTGGTCTAGTGCATGGCGCACAACCTATGGACGGATACCCCCTATCGTGGAGAGGGTTGTACGGAAGGTTGTGAGCGCGCACGTACTCCCACACTTGCTCGGAGTTCCAAGTTACTATGGGATTTGCCTTGTAGAGTCCAAAGGCTTCGTCGTATCCAAACACAGGAGCGTTGGCTCTAGTAGGTGATTGCTCTCGCCGAATGCCGGTGATCCAGCACGCGTATCCTTGGAGAGCTCTCTCCAGAGGCTGAACTTTGTTGAGCTTGCAACACAGGTCTGGGTCACGCAGATAGAGTTGTCTCCCGTACTGGCTGGCCTGCTCCATGATCGTGTGACCGGGCCTGATCGTCTCGAAGGGCAAGTTATAACGGGACTCTACAACCTTCTGTGTCTTCTCGGTCTCCGAGAAAAGAAACCCCGTGTCCAGCGAGAACACCCGGACCTCTTCGGAGATACGGGAGATCATGTCCACCAAAACGATGTCCTCTGCCTGGAAGGAACAGGCTAGGGTGACATTTGTCGCCCCGAACGTCTCCACGACAAAACGCAAGATTTCCTCGGGAGGCTCACCTTCTAGGTTTCGGGCGATTTCAGCAGCATCGTGGGGAGTTATGCTCGTCTTAGCCGTGGACATCTCACCTCCAGAACTAACATCGCAAGCAGTGTACACGGAACGTTTCGTTGTAGCCTTTCGTTACTAGCAACAGACTGCAATACGATTGCGATGGCTCACACAATCGGAGTACGGCCGCCCTGAGATAGAATAAAAGCAAAGCCTCGAGAATGACTCGGGCCAATGGCAATCCCTGAGCCAGGTCTCGAAAGGTGGCTAACCGTGACTATGAAAATTTCTACAAAAGGGGACTACGCCACAAGGGCGCTACTTGCGCTGGCCTTGAGAGATGGGCCAGCCTCTGTGCGTGACATAGCCAAGTCCACCGGCCTGCCGCAGGCATACCTTGAACAGATCATGCTCGTCATGAAGGCCGCGGGATTGGTTGAAGCCAAGAGGGGGGTGCAGGGCGGATACTCCCTGGCGAGGCCCGCAAATGAGATATCACTCAAAGAGATTGTAGAGGCAGCGGAGGGAAGCGTAGCTCCCCTGGGCTGTGCAGCTATCGAGCCTGACACGAGCTGCATTGAAGAAGGGGAGTGCGCCTTGCAGCTAGTGTGGATAAAAGTCAGAGGCGCGGTCTCCGACATCCTCGACTCGGTCAGCCTAGAGGATGTCGCAGAAGATACGAGAAGAATCAAGGCTGCTCGTCGGCGGAGCAAGAGCCCGTTGGCTCTCTCGAGGATATCCCGCTCAGCAGTGTAAAACTTTTTGAGTTGTCTGCGGATCTGGGCTCCATTTCCATAGCGACTGGCCAACTGGGAGACTAGCCAACTGGGAAAGGAGTAGGGGCGCCGGCTTATGTATGGTGTTTTCAGGGGGGGCAGATCACCCCAACGCTAGCCTGAAAGACACGTTCTCTGCCCGGACTCCCACAGGAGCCAGGTCCACCAATAGGACCGCCGAGTTTTGTTGTAGCTGCACAAGGCCGTCTTCGGGCCCGGAGACAATTGCCCCAAAAACAATGTTTCCATCTCTAAGCCTGGCGATAGCAGCGTCAACCGCGGCAGCCTCGTTTGTGTACCACTCTTTGGCAGGTGAAGGGGAAGGGGAGGCGGCGAGCGCAGCCGTAAGCCCTTTACGCTGGGTCTCTAAAACCTGCAATCGGTGCAATCTCCACTCTTCTACCGCGTAGTCAACCTTGTTGCCACCCTTGACCGATTCAGGAAGCGTTACGCCGTCACCAACTATCGCCTCCTCTAATTCGACCCCCGCAGGAAGCGAATACTCCGCGATGCGGGGTCCAGTGATCGCAGACCTGAATGTCACTACAGCCACCCGGATCTCGCGCCCTCCCGCTACGTCCTCTAAAGCTCTGCGACGGGTCTCGACATAGGCTTGAAGGTCCTGTCCTGGGGGAGGCCCCACGACTACAACAGACAACACGCGCCCGGGGCCGGGATCTACCGAAAGATAAATGGCAAGTGCCGTGAGAAGTACGATGGTCGCCAAAAACACACCCGTCTCTACCTTGTGGCTACCAACCCATGCCCAGAGCGTGGCCGCCACCCCTCCCCCGTCGCGCTCCTCGGCGGTCGCGGCCATTCTCGCTCTTGCCTTTGAACGCCTTGGTTCGGGCACCTTGACGCTTATAGGCAATTCGTCGGATACAGAGCGGTGTGGCTCCGCTTGCTCGAGCCGCTTCAAGGGGTCGTCCGGCTCGCTCATATGGCTACTCCTTCTAAAGAGCCGAACACCGGGGTTCCAAGGGCAAAAAGAGCACTGACAAGATCGGGGGGTAAGGCCGACTCGAACACCAACCACTCTTTTGTGAAGGGGTGCTCAAATTCGAGTCGATAGGCGTGGAGAAACGGCCTCTCAAGGTAGCTCATGGCTTTTTGGATAGCGACTCGGTGGTTCCGAGAATTGCGGCGGCCATATATCGAATCGCCACACAGCGGATGGCCGATGGCTTGCATGTGAACCCTTATCTGGTGAGTCCTTCCTGTATCGAGTTCGACTTCGGCCAGGGAGCACTCCTCCCAATACGCTAGCCGAGTATAATTTGTCGCCGCCGGCTTTCCTCCCAACACCACAGCCCTCTTAGTCGGATCGTGTGGGTCTCTCCCGATGGGCCCTTCGATCCTCCCTGTATCGGCCTCTAGAACACCTGCAGCCAAGGCTAGGTATTTTCGCGTGACTTTTTTCGACGAGAATGCAGATACAAGGAATGCGTATGCCTCGGAATCGAGAGCCACCACCATAAGACCCGAGACATCTTGGTCGAGACGGTGCACTATTCCTGGCCGGTCTGGCTCGCCAACAGCCGTTATTTGCGGCCACCTTGCGAGCAATCCCGAAACGAGCGTGGGGCCGCTCACGCTCGACGCTGGGTGGACAGGTATACCTGCGGGCTTGGATACGACTCCCACGTGCTCATCCTCGTGAAGCACTTCGAGATCCATCTCTATTGGATGGACTCCCACATCGCTGTCTTCGAGCTCGGCAAAGGCTCGGTCCCCCACGCTAAGGCGTAGCGACGGAGCGACCCTCGCTTTATTGGCTACGCCTGCCTTGCCTTCCTTTATGAGGCTGGCTGCTTTAGCACGGGAGATGCCGGCCAGCGCAGAAAGTACCTGATCTAGCCTCAACCCGGACAAGTGCTCAGGAACTTCGAACTCAACAGTACGTGATCCTCCTGCCATGGGCTACCCACACTCCCCTCGCCTCTTCAAGCTGTAACCGGACGACTGCATTTCCACTTCCTAAGTTGCGAAGAGAGCGAGGTCACGAAGCATCTCCACTGATCTCCGGAGATGTCTCTCGTGGCCAGCCCAAAAGTCTATGTATTACGAAAAGACTCACCCCCACTACCATCGCGGAATCCGCCAAATTGAACGCAGGCCAAAACGAAAAGGCAATGAAGTCCGTAACTTTTCCAGCCGGAGCTACGAGTCGATCCCAGGAGTTACCGACCAAACCACCGAGCAATAACCCCGCAGATACTCGTTGTATTGGGTGCGCAGCTCTGGAAGACCAAACGAAAAGAGCTGCGCCAACCGGAATAGCCAATCCCAAAAACACCCAGCGGCCACCCTGCAGGATGCCGAAAGCAGCCCCCGTGTTGTATACCAGGCGAAGTTGGAAAAAGTCCCCTACGAGCTCGACCGATCGTGAAGACAGGGTAGACCTTGCCCACGCCTTCGACGATTGATCTAGTAACAAGATTACAGCGGGCAGCACGAGTGGCCCCGTCGGGGCCAAGAGAGCAGATAGATTCCGCCGCCTCAGAACCTGCGCTCCTCCCGCCGCTTGCATTCGATACACAGCTCAGCATACGGAAGGGCTTCTAGCCTCAAACGCTCTATTGGATTTCCGCAGCGTTCGCAGAGGCCATAGGTGCCCTTGGCAATTTTTTGCATCGCCCGCTCTACCTTTTCTAGCAACTCTCTCATTCTGATACTTAGCGACTCTTCTCGCTCTTGCTCGGCCAGAGTACTGGCGCCCTCTCCGGACTCCTCAGTGAATGCATCGTCTCGGTCCTCTCGATCCTCGGCTAAGATTTGTCTTTCTTTTTCAAGCTCTTCTATCTGAGCAAGTAGCCTTAGCCGTTCCTCTTCGAGCCTCTTGCGAGCAGTGGCGAGCAACCGAGCAGGGAGTTTGGCTCCACGCTTTTTCGAAGAGGCTTTTGGTTCAGCGGCTTTCCTGACCGATGACCTAGAAACCGTAGACCTTCTGGCGGCACTTGGTTGTTTGGTAGTTTGGGCCCTGCTTTTTGTTGTCGTAATCTGTTTAGCCTTTGAACCCGATACCTTTGCTCTACCAGTTCCCCCTTCTTCCTTGGCAGTCTTAGCTCTCTTTGTGACCGCTGACTTTGCCCCGGCACTCCTTCCGGACCGGGAGCTCTCCTTGGCGGTCGGCTTAACCTGAGTCTGCTTATCTGCTTTTGTGGCGGCTTTGGAAGCTTTGCTCTTTGTAGCGCGGGATCCCTGAGCTGATGTTTTCTTAGCGATCTCCTTTGCCGACGAGGTCTTCTTTGCGGTGTCTTTATTTTTTGTGGTCATCTTTGCCGCCGCTTTACTCCACCTTGCTATCTATCGGTCGATCAACCTAACCACCTCGCCCCTGTCACTTTAGGCGACCAAGTTTTGGAAAGTTCCACTATTGAGGCGTTCGGAGTTGCGAATACAGCCTCTTCTTTCTGCCGGCCCTTTGAGGTGTCATACCGACCTTCTTTCGACGGATCCGTATCAGGGAAAGCGTTGATGCTACCTTGCAATAAGCGCAGCAACATAGCACAGGCCCCCCAGGGGGTCAATCGAATTGAATATGGCCAAGTCCGGCCAGACTGTAGGGAACTAGGAGGGCCAGGTGCCTCACTTTCTCGAAGAACCGGCGCGGTGGAGAACGGACTCCAAGAGCTTGGCAGCCATGGAGCGGTCCGTACCTTCCACTGCCACCCGCTTTTTTCGGGCGCTGTGGCCAGATATGATCTTGACGCTAGAGAGTCCCACCCCCAGAGTTTTGGATAGAAACTGCACGAGTGCATCATTGGCCCGTCCTCCAACCGGAGGCGCGGCAACGCTTATCTTTAGGGCATCTCCATGACGGCCGAGCACTTTGGTCTTGCCCGCTGCTGGTTGTACATGGACATAAAACGCTATACCAGTTTCGGTCTCCTCTAAGAGCTCTTCTAATGAAGCCAAGCTGATTCCCCTTCGCTTTTGACACATGCGTAATTATCCTAGTAGCCGTCCGATTATGCCTAGAAAGCCGGCGTAGGCGGGAGATTCGGCCGCTCTAGGTTGCCACGCTGTCATTTGAAGTCCGCGGAGGCTCAGTTGTTCGATCCGGTGAGTCCCAGTGTCAATTTCAAAGAGTTAGAGGAGCGCATTCTCGACTCGTGGAAGCGCAATGGTGTTGTGGAAGAAGCCCTTGCTGAAAAGGAAGACAGGCCCCGTTTCGTTTTTTACGAAGGCCCTCCTACAGCCAACAATCGACCCGGCCTTCACCACGTTTGGGCAAGGGTGTTCAAGGACATCTATTGCAGATACAAAACAATGCGAGGGTTTTTCGTACCCAGAAAAGCTGGCTGGGACTGTCATGGCCTCCCCGTAGAGCTGGAAATAGAAAAAGAACTCGGCATCGAGCGTAAAGCTGAGATCGAGACGTTCGGGATAGACCGCTTCAACGCAAAATGTCGAGAGTCGGT
Organism: Acidimicrobiia bacterium; assembly: GCA_040289475.1. Taxonomy (NCBI): domain Bacteria; kingdom Bacillati; phylum Actinomycetota; class Acidimicrobiia; species Acidimicrobiia bacterium. The sequence continues at coordinate 43,536 of PSLF01000003.1, forward strand.
TCAGCGTTACGTCGTCGATTGGGAAGCGCTTACCGAGCGAATCGGGTTCTGGCTCGATGTCGAAAGCGCTTACTGGACAATGCACAACGACTACATAGAATCGGTTTGGTGGCAGCTCGGACGTGTCTGGGACAAGGGCCTACTCTACAAAGACACTAAAGTCGTCCCCTACTGCCCCAGGTGCGGTACAGCGCTCAGCTCTCACGAGGTGGCCCAAGGGTACCAAGAGATCGAGGACCCCTCGGTGTACGTTCGATTCCCGATGATCGAAGGCATGGGAGCAGGCTCTGCATCGCTGCTCGTGTGGACAACCACTCCATGGACACTAGTCTCCAACGTCGCCGTGGCGGCTCATCCCACAGAGCGGTATGTAGAAGTGGAGTACTTGGGCGAACGGCTAATCCTAGCCGAAGCACGTCTAGCAGCAGTATTCAAAGATGCAATCGATAACTGCAGGGTGCTGGCTAGCTTCGCCGGATCGGAACTGGCGGGCAGGTATGAACGTCCATTCGATTACCTCGAACCTGAAACATCAGAGGCTGCTTACACGGTCGTTCACGATGACTTCGTAACCATGGAAGAAGGCACCGGGCTAGTACACCTAGCACCAGCATTTGGAGAAATCGACCGGGAGGTGGGAAAGCGGTACGGCCTCGGAGCACCTAACCCCGTCGATGCTGAAGGGAAATTCGACGCGCGTGTAAAAGAACTGGAAGGGATACCGGTACGAAGCGCTAATACAGCTCTTATTGAAAAACTTGATCGCAGCGGTAGATTGTTCCGATCTGAAACCTATCGCCACAGTTATCCGCACTGCTGGCGGTGCAACACCCCGCTCATTTACTGGTCGACAGCGACCTGGTACATCCGCACAACTCAGTACCGCTCGGCAATGCTTGAGGAGAATTCCCGGATCGGATGGCATCCCGAGCACATAAGAGACGGCCGCTTTGGCGACTGGCTCGCCAACAACGTCGACTGGTCCCTGAGCCGGGATCGATACTGGGGTACGCCTTTGCCAATCTGGACGTGCGACAAGGGGCATGCGACATTCGTGGACTCCAAGGCGAAACTGGCTGAACTAGCAGGACGAGACCTAGGAGACCTCGACCTCCACAGACCTTACGTGGACGAGATAACGATCGAGTGCCCCCAATGTCCGCCGAACGATCGATCCCTTGCCCAGCGAGAGCAGGCGGTCCTTGACGCGTGGTTCGACTCGGGGGCAATGCCGGCAGCGCAGTTTGCCTATCCGTACACACCTGACTCCAGCGAGCGCTTCGAGAAGAACTTTCCAGCTGATTTCATAGCCGAGGGAATCGACCAGACTCGGGGTTGGTTTTACTCGCTTCTCGCCATCTCTACTTTGGTATTTGGACGTTCTAGCTACAAGAACGTCCTGTGCCTCGGTCACATCGTAGACGCCGAGGGCCGCAAGATGTCAAAGCGGCTGGGCAACGTCATCGATCCGTGGACAATCCTCGACAAACAAGGGGCCGATGCACTTCGGTGGTACTTCGTCTCCTCCGGTTCTCCATGGGTCTCGAGCAGAGTATCCATGGAAGCCATCGAGAAGTCCACCAGCCAGTTCTTACTTACCCTATGGAACACGTACTCGTTTTTCGTCACCTACGCAAGAGCGGATCGCTTCGATGGGAGCGGCGATCCCCCGCCACTGTCAGAGCGCCCACTTTTAGACCGCTGGATACTGTCCCGCCTCTCTCAAACTGTCACCGACGTTACTGAGGCATTGGAGTCCTACGATGCGCTCACCGCCTCGCGCAAACTCGAGGCTTTCGTCAAAGACGTTTCCAACTGGTACGTTCGTCGGAGTCGACGAAGATTTTGGTCAGCTAGGTCTGCCGTATCCGAAAAGGACAAGGAGGCGGCGTACCACACTCTCTTGGAAGTCTTAGTCACTGTGGCCCGATTGCTAGCTCCAATCTGTCCTTTCGTCTCCGAAGAAATCTATCTAAATCTGTCTTTGTCCGTTGAAGGCAAACCCAGAAGCGTCCACCTAGACAACTGGCCTGAGCCTTGCGTTGAGGCAGTTGACAACGACCTGGAAAAGGCTGTCGCGACTGTCCGGCGCCTCGTGACCCTCGGACGTGCGGCCCGTACGCAAGCCCGCATAAAGATCCGCCAACCTCTTCGCCGAGCGCTGCTCTCTGTTCCTTGGACCAATGCGGACTCTCCGTCGGAACGGTCGTTACAAAAGACTCACGCGGTTTTTTCGGAGTTGCTTGACTCCCTAAAAGAAGAACTCAACGTCGACTCCATCGAGTGGGCGGATCCGGCATCGATGCGAGCAATGGTGGATATCCGCCTCAAGCCCAACTACAAGAGCGTCGGCCCCAAGCTGGGGAAAGCGGCCAAGGCGCTGCCTGAGGCCCTTGCATCGATAGATGCACGAGAGGCCGCGGCTCACTTGGAACGTGGACAGACTGTTAGTGTCAATGTGGGTGGCACGGTTGTAGAACTAGACTCCGAGGACCTAATAGTTGAAAGGGTTTCTCCCAAAGAATTCGCTGTCGCCATGGAAGGCGACTTTGGCGTTGCCCTTGACACACGCGTCGACGACGAGCTGAGAGCGAGAGGGCTTTTGCGAGAGCTGACACACAAGCTTCAAGACCTGCGCAAGCAAGCGCGCCTAGAGGTATCAGACAGAATCGATCTCTGGCTTGTGGCACCTCATGACGAGCGATTGGCAGCAGTCATAAAAGGTAACGCTGCCGAGATCGCCAGCGAGCTTCTTGCCGTGTCCCTGATCGAAGAAACCCCACCCGAGGGCGACGTAGCGATCAAAAAAGAAATAGAGCTCGACGGCTCCAGCGTCATTGCTGGGTTGAGGCGCGCCACGGGCTCGTAGACACCTCGGACCGGTAAGGAGGATTCGCAAACTCAGGCGCTCGACCTTGGAGCGATCAACGCCAGTCGAAGAACCCTCTAATTCCTTTATTGACCGGGAATATCCGGCGCCGTGGCCGGCCTAGGTGGCTCTGCATCACGGACTCCGAAGTCATCTATGACTCGGGTAGCCGAGGTGGGATGGCCACCCTCTCTTGGAGGAGCCACTCGGGGTTGAGGCGGAGGCGGAGGTTCTTGTCGGCTAGACTCTCGCTCTACCCCCCCAGACGGAAAATTGGGACGAGGGACAGCAGGCGGAACCATAGGTTCGGAAGGCTGTTGTGGTCGCGACTCTTCTGCGCCGCGTGATTCGGAGCCAGGCTGGCCGGGAGAGTGCGGTGCTTGAGCCACCACGGGGGGCGCAAGCGGTACGGGCGCTGCCTGGGTCGCTCTGAGGGATTGAGCGGACGGAGTGGGTGCTTGTGCCTGGGGTCGCTCTGAAGATATCGCTTCTGCCCGCTGCAATACTGCGAGAAAGTCGTTTATTACTTGGGCAATCTTGTCCGTGAAATCTTGGTAGTACTGACGCAGCGCTTCAATATCAGCCTCAATGAGCTGGCGCTGTTTTTGTAGGTGCAGCTCCATCTCTCTAACGCGTTCAGCTGCGCGCCTCTCAGTTTCTTGCGCCTGCGCCTCGGCACTCGCTACCAAATCTCTGGCCTTGGCCTGGGCTTCAGCCACGGTTTCGTCTGCGGTCCGCTGTGCGACTTGGAGGGTGCGCCGAATTATCGCCTCCGACTCGCGCTGCTCTGCTAGTTGCTCCTCCAACGACTCGTTGCGTGCGGCAAGCTGACGAAGGCGGGCATCCATGTTCCTCAATGTCGCCGCCACCCGATCGAGGAATTGGTCGACAACGTCCGGTTCGTACCCCTTGCGACCCTGTGGAAAGCGCACCTGTTCGACGTCAGAGGCAGTCACATCCATTTCTGTCTACTCGCTATCCGTCTCTTCACTTTTCAATTAAGCACGGGCCAATTACCCCTCAGTACTCCGCCCGGAGAGATTCGACAAGAAGCCGCCCTAGAAAGAATACGACATACCGACAACTTATTAGTGATAGACAATCCGAAATCCGAACGCACTGGCGTCTTGTCAGTCGGTAGAAGTTGTTTCCTCAGCTTTAGTAGTGTGACCTACAGACAGAACTGGAAATCGTTAGAAAAGACGCGAACAACCCAATATCGCAGGGACGACAACGGTGAGCACTAAAAGCGGAATCAGCACAGTAAAGTCAAAAGCCGCCTCGCCGATTCTAACGGGCTTGAACACCCTTTGAAGGGGGCGCATTATCCAACTCGTAGAAGCCTCGCAAAACTTCTGTACAGAATAAAGTCGAGAATCCGGACCTATTCTGAACCATGAAAAAAAGATCCACGCGATGAAGATAAAGCTGTAGATCCGGCTAAAAGAGCAGAGAATTCTCACCGTCACTAGCTGCCTCTCTATTTTCCGACTCTAAACGTCGTACCCGCTTGCGCGTAGGCGGTCTTTTTCATCTTCGGGAATCGATGCATGAGCGGGGAGCAACAAAAAAGCGTGATCACCTATCTTTCGCATCCTTCCTCGAAGAGCAAAAGTCAGGCCGCTAGCGAAGTCCACTATCCTGCGGGCTGTGTCTCGCTCAACTTCGCTTAGATCGACTATGACAGGCTGGGACTGACGAAACCGTTCCCCTATCTCTTGTGCGTCGGCGAAACCCTCGGGTTCTATCACTTGTACTCGGGTGTCAGTGGGGGGAAGCATTCGCACTCCGCTACCCGGATCGAACCCGGCGGTTTCCACGCCAGAAGGTATATAAGTGGACGCAACATACTCGCTCGAAGAGGGCTCGGTGCGCACCGTTACTCTGGGGGGTTCCGTGTAGTGACCCGCCTCTCCGTAGCGAACGTCCTCCTTGCCACCATAGCCACTAACCTGACCAGCGGTGTCATAACCCCCGCCTAAAGTGCGAGCGTCACCTGCCGATCCGGGGGGCTCGCCATAAGAAATGCCCTCCTCGGGCCCCTCGTCTTCGAGACCCAACCAGATCAAAGTTTTCTTCCAAAACGAGGACATTCTCCCTCCTTGCAAGGGCTGAGACAATGGCCCGAGTTCCAGCGCTTAGCTAGTATCAGGCTCGAATATAGCCCTTCCGATCCTAACCATGGTGGCGCCTGCAGATATTGCCACTTCGAAATCGTCGCTCATCCCCATGGATAGTTCGGATATGCACGGGTCTACAGTCTCGATTAGGTCGTCCCTGATTCGTGCCAGCTTTCCGAAGTACTTGGCGTGTTCGTCGGGAGTAGCACCCTGTTTGGACATGCACATCAGTCCTAGGGGTCGTATGCCGAGCTCTAACACTTTCTCAACGAATGGTCGGGTGGTTTCTGGTGCGATGCCATGCTTTTGTGGCTCACCGGTGACATTTACCTCGACGAGTATTCCCACAGAGCAACTAGATCCTTCGACGCTGAATGGAAAAGTACTACCCTCCCTCTGAACGGAGGTCGTTCTTTTGGCGATGTCCTCTGCCAAAGCCAGAGAGTCCAGGCTGTGGATGTATCTCACGAACTCCAAAGCCTTTGAAACTTTGTTTCGTTGAAGGTGTCCTACCATGTGAAAGATCGGTATGTTTTCGTCGAGGCTCGCATCTTCTGAATATCGGTTTGTCGATGACAAAGCGTTTCCTACACCGCTAGACAGCGCTTTCCACTTTGCGTGAGCTTCGAGGACTCTATTCTCTCCGATGTCAACAACCCCCTGCGCCAAGACGGCCTTGATTTCTTCCAGCCTTCTCCCTTTTGTTACTACGACTAGTCTTATCTCGTCCGGTTTCCTTCCAGCGCGAAAAGCAGCGTCCGCGATGCGAGCCTGGACAGCAGCAAGTCCTCCTGTCACTCGCTCTACTGTGTTGGGCGAGAAAAACGTACGACCCATGTCCGAGTATCTTTACTTCTCGTCGTTCTGTTTCTCCTCGACGATCCAGGCGATAAGAGCCTGGCGACCCGTTCGGGGGCCATCTCTTCGGTAAGAGTAAAGCTGATCTGAACAGGCCGTGCACGGCCCCAACGAGATGACGCCTAGAGGGCGACGATTCCGAGATTCAAGCGCGCGGACCACGGCGGCGTGCATATCCAAGCTGGACCGGTTGCGATCTACGCAGTTGCGGCCAAACCGCTCTTCGAATAGGTCGAGCCTATCTTTTTCCACACGGTAACAACACGGCCCGATACTTGGACCGGCTATCGCCCAATCGATCCCTCCGGTTTTCTCTTGTAGTTGAGCTGCAGCTGCCTCCACAACTCCGCTCACAAGTCCTCGCCACCCTGCGTGGACCACGGCAATTCCCGGAGGATCGCAGCTTCCCATCGCAAGCGGAACACAATCGGCGACGAATATAGCTACCGGTGTCAAAGCAGCAGTGGTAACTATCGCATCGGCTTTGAGTCCTGCGAGATTTCCAAGCTTGCCTGGCTTTTCAGGGGCGGGAGCCGTAGAACACTTGAACCGCTGCCAATCTTTTGGCGCATCGGCGACGGCGTTTCCATGGACTTGGACTACCTCAAACCATTGGTGCCCCACACCTAGCTTTTGCGCGATCAGGTACCGGTTTTCCAAAACGGCTTCGGGCACATCTCCTACCCTAAATGAGAGATTTGCCCCACAGAACACGCTTCTGCCCGACCCGTCTCGCCGATCCGTATATACGACCCGTGCTCGCCCTATAGAAAACTCGTGCAGTACGGCCATCCTAAGACACTCTAGGCCCTGTCCGAAGCCGTAGAGATCCGGACCCGGCGATAAGGTTCCATCTGTTTTTTGAAGGGGAATCCCAGCCCCTCATCTCCTTCACGATGAGTCCTGTACTGTAGCACCTGCCAGCACTGCAAATAACCAAGGCGCGCTGTCGAAAAATCGCTTCAAGGAAATGTTTTCAGCGAAGAAAAGAGGGGATGTCCAAGTCGTCGCCTGATACGTCGTCGAATAGCTCGGAAAGTGCGCCCTTGGTCTCAGATTTGGCCTTGGGTTTACCCCTGTCCCTAGGACGATCCTCGGCGGCAAGTTCTGCTTTGTCTTTCGAGGAAGCTTGAGCCTCGAATCCAGCCGCGATTACGGTTACCCGGACCTCCTCGCCCAGCGCGTCGTCTATCACGGCGCCAAAGATGATGTTGGCATCTGGGTGGGCTGTCGCCGAGACAATGTCGGCTGCCTCGTTGACTTCGAACAAACCGAGATCCGATGGGCCCGATATGTTCAACAGAATCCCTCTTGCCCCCTCTATCGAAGACTCTAGCAGAGGACTGGAAATCGCAGCCCTCGCCGCTGTCTGAGCTCTTCCCTCTCCGCCAGCCTGCCCAATGCCCATAAGCGCTGATCCGGCGTTCGACATGATCATCTTAACGTCGGCGAAGTCCAGATTTATGAGGCCGGGCGTAGTGATGAGGTCAGTAATTCCCTGAACTCCTTGGAGGAGAATCTCGTCTGCCATCCGAAAAGCAGAAAGCATCGACGTCTTCTCGTCCGCCACCTTGAGCAGGCGGTCGTTCGGTATAACTATGAGCGTATCGACTTTTTCTTTGAGTCGTGCTATGCCCTGCTCAGCTTGAACCGACCTCCGCCTTCCCTCAAAAGCAAAGGGTCTGGTGACCACTCCAATCGTGAGCGCCCCTAAAGACTTGGCGATCTCGGCTACCACCGGTGCTCCGCCAGTTCCAGTGCCTCCTCCTTTGCCGGCAGTGATAAAGACCATGTCGGAACCCCGAAGGATTTCCTCGATCTCGTCCCTGTGAGCCTCCGCAGCCTCGCGTCCGACCTCCGGATCGGATCCGGCTCCCAGACCCCGAGTAAGGTCTCGGCCAATATCCAGTTTTATGTCGGCATCTGACATCAAGAGAGCCTGGGCGTCGGTGTTGATTGCTATGAACTCGACCCCCCTAAGCCCGGCATCGATCATCCGGTTCACTGCATTGACGCCGCCACCGCCAATGCCCACGACTTTGATTACGGCGAGATAGTTCTGCAGAGTCGAACCCGATGCCATATCCTAGTCCTCGCTTGTCCTACGACCCCCAGGCCTGCGCGCGTCAGACCCCGGGTGCTCCTAGTGCATTCGTTCTACGTTGTCAGATTACTTTCACCGCCCCTGGTAGAACCCTCAACTTCAGCTTGATGTTTAGAGTTATGTCAAGTTAACCTAATTGCTGAGACTTTATACCCCGCAAACCCGCGTGTCAAGCACCTCCCAACGTCCCATGAATCAAGCTGGTATCCAAACTACCCATCGAAAAGTCAACGCTCACGCTCGCTCAAGGGCGGGGGCACGTGGAGCTACTACGTTGTATGTTTTAACGCGCCATCCCTCTGCTACAGCTCTCTCCTGCATTGCCCGTAGCGCCCTGCCCTTTTCCTCTAGATCCGATGTGTCCCCAACTCTTACCTCGCTGCCGACAGCGGTAACCAAAAACAGGATCCCTCCCCTTGCGCCGCCTAGAGTGAAAGCTTCTTTGCTCCACCGCCCCAGTACCCCAGCGCACCACATAACTTGGAAGGCATCTACCGAGGCCTCTCCCAAGGATACGGTCGATATCTCACCCGTGAGCTCCAGAATCCCAGGTGGCGGCAGGTCGGTAATTTCGAAGGGGACTCCTCTGACATCGAACAACGTAATGCCTCTTGGAGTCCGCACAAAGCCACCTGGGGACCGCCGAAAAACCTCGACCGTTAGCGATCTTCGGAAATAGTTTTTTCGTACCGCCACACGCTCCACCCACGCAATCTTTTCAATCCGCTGGGCAAGCTTTCCAGAATCAGTCCACAGTATCGAAGAGCCGACCAAGTCGTGCACCCTATCGAGCTCGGGATCCACTTTCCCCTCGGCCCCCTTGACTTCCACGTCAGCTATACGAGCCAACGGACTGAAAGTTACACCAATGACAGCTAGCACCGCGAGGGATGAACAAATCACATACGTCAGCCGAAATCGTCGCTTGCGAGATAGCTCCTTTCTGATCTTTTCAGGCCTTGCAGGTTTTGGCGGACTCTTCGACACAGTTCTAGCTCACCCTAATTTCGGACGAGTAGACCACAGTTCGGCTGCGATGTCTCCGAAGTCCCCCACTAGTCGGATTTCTGGCTCTAGCAGCACTCCAAAGCGGTCAAAAACTCGCCGCCGCACCATTACCATTAGCGCAACAACATCGGAAGATTTAGCACCCTCTGATGCAACGAAGAAGTTCGCGTGCTTAGAGGACACCTCAGCTCCGCCAACTCGCATTCCCTTGCAACCTGCTTCGTCTATGAGACGTCCAGCCGAGTTGCCTGGTGGATTTTTGAAGACAGAACCCGCACTCGGAATGCCCCCTGGCTGATTGTCCCTGCGCCACCTCGAAATCTCGTTCATGCGCTCTCGGATCTCGTCGGGATCCCCTCGACCGAGACTAAAGGTTGCCTCAATCACAATCTCTAGCGGGCTGAGCTTCGAAGTCCTGTAGGCAAGACCGAGATCGGCTACCTCGATATCTTTGGGTCCTGAATCGAGGTCGAACACCCGCGCCGAGGCGAGGACTTCTTTGATCTCGCTGCCATGTCCTCCCGCATTCATTCTCACGGCCCCACCCACACTGGCAGGGATACCGACGCCAAACTCAAGCCCCAAATAGCCTCGCTCTCCAGCCCAGCGAGCCAGCATCGGAAGAGCAACGACCCCACCCGCCTTCACGCCGCTTCTGTCGGAAAGCTCATTGAAATAGTTGAAGCCCTCCCCTAATCGGATCACTACTCCGTTAATCCCGGCATCGGCGATCAAGACGTTAGACCCACGACCTAAAACAGTGACATTCATCCCGGAAAAGTGGAGCAAAGCTTCTCGGAGGATTGCCAGGTCTCTCTCAGACTCAGGCTGTACATAAACCTCCGCAGCACCTCCTAATTTGTAAGTGGTGTGGCGCGAGAGGGGATATGAGCCGGCCACCTTGCCAGTAAAATCGCCGGCGCGTCGGCGTGCTTCCAGTTCCAGCAGAAGCTCTTTTGCGCCCTTCCTCAACGCGTGTTACTCCCTGCCTTTCGCAGAGTGACTCCTCGAATGCTTTCGAACGCTATCCAGCATGATCGGCACGGATGCGGTGACGTCACCTGCCCCCATAGTTACCACCACGTCTCCCATCTGGACCTCACGGGTCACAGCTTCGACGAGCTGACGCCTGGAGGGGACATACTGGACTCGCAACACAGCACTAATCGTTCTTGCTTCGTCAGCCACCAGTCGACCGGTTACGCCTGGAATTGGATCCTCCCGCGATCCGTATACCTCGGTGACGAAGGCAAGATCGGCCGCTGAGAGCGCGCTCGCAAAGTCACTACAGTAGCGAGCAGTACGCGTATACAAGTGGGGCTGAAATACCGCTACAACGCGTCCTCTTCGGGCTAACGCCAGTTCTCTAGCGGCCTCTAGCGTGGCTCTCACTTCTGCCGGGGTGTGTGCATAGTCGTCGTAAAAAGCCACGCCCGAGGCTTCACCCCTCCACACCATTCGCCGCTCGACCCCTTCAAATGCCTCTAGTGCCCGCCTCACGATCTTGAACTCGATCCCAAGTTCCGTTGCTACGGCTACGACCGCGGCTGCGTTGACAGCGAAGTGTCGCCCAATCAGCGGAAGACGCAGCTTATCCGGTTTTTGCGATTTAGAAATGCAAAACTCCGCCAGAGTTCCTTCCTCGGACACTTCGAGAGTTCGGACGCTAATCCCAGGACCCTCTCCTTCGCCGAAAAAGACAAAGCGGGGCACGAAGGTGCCGCCGTTCGAGTCGACAATCTGCGCATCCTTGAGCCCCAGAGCTTCCTCAGCAGACTCCAACGCCTTTATGCTCTGGCACACCTCCACAGCTACAGGATCAGAGCGGTTTAGCACCACAACCGACCTCGCCTTCGTCATAAACTCGGCGAAGGCCTCCTTGAGCCGGTCGAAGGATCCCGCCCAGTTCTCTAAGTGGTCTCTGTCGACGTTTGTAACGACAGCGATCTCTGTTTTCAACTTCAGAAAAGTTCCGTCAGACTCGTCTGCCTCTAAGACTTGCCACTCGCCGCTGCCCCAACGTGCATTCGTTCCTGCTTCGTTCAGTTCTGCTCCCACCATGAAAGATGGGTCCAGTCCAGCCTCCGATAGGACAAGAGCTAGCATCGAGGATGTAGAAGTCTTACCGTGTGTTCCTCCGACGGAGATGGTCCTTTTCATTTCTGAAATGTGCGCGACGGCATCCGTCCTCTTGAATGTCGGAATCCCTTTTCTGTATGCCTCTTGCAGTTCGGGGTTGGATGGACGGACCGCAGCCGAGTAAATGACAGCGTCTGGAGACGCTATGTTGGAGGGGTCGTGCCCTATCGCGCACGTCACCCCGATGCTGCGCAGACGAGTTATGACAGTGCTCTCCCTTAGATCCGATCCCGTAACCCGATAGCCTAGAGAAGCAAGGATACGGGCGATCGCGCTCATCCCCGCTCCGCCCACTCCGATCAGGTGTATAACCGATCCCGGTTGAGGAAAACGCTTCTCTTGGATACCGGGATCCGAGATCGTGCCCTCAACTCTAGGAGTAGAGTCAGAGGTTTCGGGTACTTCAGCTTTGCGCAATTTCTCCACCATCCAACTCATGTACTAAGAACGGAGACAGGGCGAGCAGATGTCAGGCCTGCCACCTCGGCGACAACCTCGAATGCAGCTCGGGGTACGGCAGCAGCTTGGAGACCTGCTTTGCGCATCTTGGAGAGTTTCTGGGGAGAATCAAGCAACCGTTCTACCACGGACGGAACCAGACGGCACTGGGAATCGTGAACAATGACAGCACCCCCGAGGCGAGCGAGAGCTTCTGCATTCGACCGCTGGTGATCGGCCGGCACAAACGAGGAAGGTAAAAGAACACCGGGCGTTCCGGAAGCGGCAAGCTCTCCAACGGTAACCGCGCCCGCTCTTGCCACAACAAGATCGCATGCTCCGTACAGGCGGTCCATCCGTGACACGTAGGGCACGACGATAAAACAAGGTTGCAGCCGTGCTACGAACACAGTGCCAGGTGATATGCCTAATGCTTCGGCTAAATTTCGAGCGAGTTCTTTTGCCGCTTCGGGATTCTCAGATACAGAGCCCTTGCCACCAGCGCGGCCGTGATCGCAACCCTGCCCGCTGCGATACCGCGAAGCCTCCATAATCCGCTGAACGCACTCGTCGAAGTATCGCTGGCCCGTAACTTGAATCACTCCAGCAGTTAAAGGCGAAGACACGGCCCCCCATCGACAAAAGGCCTCCCAGGCAGCTTCATTGGTGGGGCCAGCTCCCAAGCTCCCCCCCACGAAACCAACCAGAGGTGTAGCTGGCGCCAATCCGATGTGTTTACGAGTCAGTGGCGGATTTCGGCTCTCCGCTAACTTTTCGATCTCTGGTCTGACACATGGCTTCACCAAAACAGGTGTGACCCCGCGCCGCAAAGCCGCCCGTCCCAGACGCGACATTTCGAAAGTTCGGCGGGAGGCCGGAAACGCTGTCGGGACCAATCGAGTCAGGTTGACACCCAAGCCATTGGCCAATCCGAATACAGCGTCTACTTGCAACACAGTCACAGGAATTCCACTAAAGGCTCCCGCTAAAAGCAGCGGAAAGCTGGCATAACCCCCTATCCCCACCACTGCTCTTGGACCCAGATCGCGGAGCGAAACCAAAGCTTCGACAAAAGAGCGGGAAGCCCCGACCAGCCCTCCGATCGTGCCTTTTGGGGAGCGTCCCCGCACAGGTGCTGCACCCTTCAGGGAGCGATATTGGAAGCCGGCCGCCTCGACCGCTTCTCGTCCCGACCCTCTCTCACCCCCAAAGAATACGACCCCTGCAGGATCGAGCAATCCAGCAGCAACCAAATCCTCGGCGATCCTCACGCCTGGATAAAGGTGACCGGCTGTTCCACTGCCGGCAAATGCGATTGAGACAGAAAAGGACTCGGTCACGGCCTTTCTGTAGAACTCCTGCTTTGGGCGTTGCTTCCGGTCGATCCCGCTTTTACTGCGCACCCCCCTATTTCCCCAGACGCCGCCCGATCTCCTTGACGGGCGATCGCCAACAAGATCCCACAAGCCGACAACACGGTCAGAAGTGCTGAACCTCCTGTAGAGATGAACGGCAGTGGAACTCCGGTTACTGGAAGACGCCCACTGGTCACGCCGATGTTGACGAAGGCTTGAATCGAGATCCACCCCGTAATCGAGGCTGCGAGTACTCTGCCGAATCGATCCGGAGCTCTCAACGCAGTTCTCACGCCAAACAATGCAAACGCGCAAAACAGTAGTATCACCGCAACACATCCAACGAATCCCAACTCTTCCCCGATCACAGCGAAGACAAAGTCGGTGTGAGCATTGGGTAGGAACAACCACTTCTGACGCCCTGCTCCGAGCCCTACTCCAGTCCATCCTCCCGATCCAATTGCGAGCATTGACTGGATAGCGTGATAACCGGCTGAGTCCGCGCTGGACCACGGGTCTACAAAAGAAAACAGGCGAGCCTTCCGATAATCTGCCGACAGGGCTAGCGCTACGAACGCGCCACACGCTGTGCCTGCTAGCCAGCTGAGACTTCTGAGAGGAATGCCTGCGGCCCACAACACAACGAAGAAGACAATTCCCAGAGCTACTGTGGTTCCTAGATCAGGCTGAGCCATAATCAACCCAGTAAGCACCGCCATAACGGGAGCCGTCGGGAACAAAAAATCTTTCGTCGAGGTCGGTACCCTCTCTCTCTGCGTGAGGACGGAGGCCGCGTAGAGCACAAAAGCTAACTTCGCAAACTCAGAAGGCTGCACTCCGATGCTACCCCACCCGATCCAACGCGATGCCCCCCCTGCCTCTACTCCTATACCGGGCACCAAAACCAGCACTAGCAAAAGCGAGACTACCGCAAGAAAAGGGAATGCCAGCTTTCTGAGGCTGTGGTAGTCAATACCGGAGAGTCGCCACATAAGCAATGAGCCAAATATCGCAAAAAGCAGCTGCCTCGTGAAAATACCGAACGCTCCCTGTCCTTTTTCCATCGAGGCAACAGCACTAGAAGACATAACCATCACTAGGCCGAAGACTACGAGCGCTGCCACAGTCACAGCGAGCCCGCCCGCATTGGAACCCCGTGTTCTTTCCGTCGAAGGGGTTGCGGGCAGCCTGCGGGGCTGTTTTCGCAAGACCCATGATTTCATTTCATCCACCCATGGATCTCTCGCTGGAAACGCTCCGCGACGCCAATTCTCGAACGACGGCTTTGAAATGCTCGCCCCTCTCCTCATAGTTTCGATACCAGTCGAACGACGCGCACCCGGGACTTAAAAGAACTGTGTCGCCCGGAGCGCTCGACTCGAACGCTGCTTCTACTGCATTTTCCATAGAAGGGGCGAGTGATACCGAGACTCCTTGAGCTGAGAGCAAATAGAAGAGGTCGGGACCGGACTCTCCGATACACACGACACTCTTCACTCGCTTGCTGCCTGCTATAGCCGACGAAAAAGCTGAGAGGTCGATTCCCTTGTTGCGACCGCCCGCTATAAGCACGACCCGGTCATAAGCGGACACCGCCGCAAGCACTGCGTGCGGATTCGTCGCTTTCGAATCATTCACAAATGTTCGACCGCACACTTCCTCCACCACTTCCATTCGATGTGGGAGCGGTGCGAACGATTCGATCGCAGATAATGCCTGTGTGGGATCTATCCCTACGGCCAAAGCTGTTGCCACGGCAGCTGCCGCATCCTCGGCAGGGATATTGCTAGCGGCCGCGCCCCTAGCGTGCCTGCGGTCCTGGAACCGTGGCATTGCCAGGATCGATCCATCCGGCAATCGCAGCGAGCCGTCTTGTTCAAAGACTACGTCACCGGAAGTTTCTTGGGTGGAAGCGGTAGCGAAGGGGATTCGATGTACTTCCGGTGGAATGCGAGACGCTGCTATGTCGATAACTGAGGAATCCGCGCAGTTGTAGATCGCGACATCCCCCTTGGACTGGTTCGCAAAAATCTTCGCTTTTGCTTCGGCGTAGTCATCTACATCGGGGTGCCAATCCAAATGGTCCGGCGCAAAGTTCAAAAACACGGAAACGTCGGGGCGAAACTCATCGCACAAAGCCAGCTGGAAACTGGACACCTCAACTACAAGCCAGGAATCGGAAGGTGCAGAAAGCGCAGTTTCTATAAAAGGAACGCCGATGTTTCCGCATCCGAAGGCGGTTAGCCCGCAACTTCGGAGAAGGTGCTCGATCAGTCGCACCGTCGTTGTCTTGCCGTTCGTTCCTGTAACCGCAACCAGCGACAGGGTATCGCCCAAACGACGTCGTGCCTCGACGACTCTGTATGCGAGCTCTACCTCTGACCAAACCAACCCGCATGCTTTTTCGCACACCTTCATCACCAATGAACTTTTGGGAACCCCTGGGCTGGGAACGACAAGACCCGCGCCCTCGAGGACCGAGTGGTCTAAAAGGGCAGCGCTACCAAGATGGGCCGCAAACGACACTGGAGCGCCCGAATCGGCTGCAATAGACTCGAGTTGCGCAGCGTTGGATGCTTTCTTCGGATCGCTTGCCTCTTCTACAGCGACTACCGAGACTCCAGATGTCAAAAGGGTTGCCGCTACCGCCATACCCGTTTTTTCGAGACCGATTACACATACTTTCGATGCAATACCGGCGCTCTGGAGCGCTAACAAGACAGCTTCTCTACCACTCGAAGTCGCCCTGTCGTCTTTCGAAGTTCTCTTCACCGATCCAGCCCTTCGTCCGAGAACCATGCTCCTTTACAACCCCGATCTGATGAGGAAATCGCCGTAGAAGATAGCCAGCCCCAAACCGACGAAGAGTCCACTGATAATCCAAAACCGCACGATCACCGTGAACTCAGGCCAGCCTTTTAGTTCGAAGTGATGGTGTACCGGAGCCATCAGAAAGACGCGCCTCTTGAACAACCTAAATGCAATCACTTGGACGATCACCGATATAGTCTCCAACACAAAAAGACCGCCGAGGATAGGTAGCAAAAGTGGGGTCGATGTCATCATGGCGGAGGCTGCAATACCTCCTCCCAATGCAAGGGCTCCTGCGTCCCCCATGAAAATCTTCGCAGGAGCAGCGTTCCACCACAGGAACCCGATACATGCCGCGAACATCGATCCGGCAAAAATCGCCATATCCAGTTGTGCGTCCAGAGCCTTTGTTGCTGGATAAAGATCGGTTGCCCTCTGATTGAATTGCCAGAAGGAAATGAACATATATGCCGCATACACCAATCCGGCTGCACCCGCAGCTAGGCCGTCGAGCCCGTCGGTCAGGTTTACAGAGTTGGAGCTTGCAGCGATCACTAAAAGGGCGAACGGCACGAACAACGCACCCAGCTCGATGCCCCCAGTAATAAAAGAGGCGGTCGTCGGTGCCCCAATGTGCATCGCGCCGCCCGCGAAAACACTAGCTATGGCTATCTGTCCTAAGAACTTGGTCGACTTAGAAAGGCCAGTCTTGCGAATCTGACGAGCCTTCGACCAGTCGTCCGCGACGCCCAAGGCCCCCATCGAGACAACAACGAAGTAACAAAGAATCGCTGGCCACGAAATGGGAACTGTACGCCTAAAAGGGAGATGAGCCACGGAGTATCCAAGAAGAGAGGAGATGACGATCACCACTCCCCCCATCGTAGGCGTACCCCGTTTCGAAATGTGACGCTCGGGGCCATCCTCTCTGATCTCTTCACCGATCCCGTGCCGTCGAAGAATACGGATGAACAATGGGGTGATCAACATAGCCGACAACCCCGAAGCCCCAATTGCCAAGGCGAGACTTACCATTGTGCGCTCCCTGGGCGAGCTTGGCGTCCTCGGAGAGCATGCAATGCCTCTCTTACGACCTCGCGATCGTCAAACGGTACCGTCTCGTCCTTGAAGATTTGCCCTGTCTCATGCCCCTTTCCCGCGATGACCACAACATCTCCGGGACCAGCCATGGAAATCGCAGTATGTATCGCTTTCCGCCGATCGAGCTCTGTCATAAATCGTCCAACTGGTCTTTCCGCTTGCTCGGCCCCAGCCACAATCTGTTCGAGTATGGATTGAGGATCTTCGCTGCGAGGATTGTCACTCGTGAAAACAGCAAAATCCGCTTCCTCGACAGCCGCTCTACCCATCAGCGGCCGCTTCGCCCGATCACGATCGCCACCACAACCAACAACGACAATTACTTTCGCCGTCTCTGAACCCTTGAGCGCACGAGCAGATCTAAGCACTGCTTTTACCGATTCGGGGGTGTGTGCATAGTCAACGACAGCGAGGAAGTCCTGTCCCTTCTGGACTATCTCAAATCGTCCCGGCACCGGTGGTGCAGCCTCGAGCCCAGCCAGCACGTGTTCAAACTCAATGCCCATAGCTGTTGCACACGCCGCAGCTGCCAACGCATTCCAAACCGCGAATGTGCCAGCCAGAGGAATTTCCACCCGAGCTTTGTCGTGCGAGCCAGCTGACCGGAGTAAACCGCTGCTCACACCACCATTCTTGGCACCTTTGGTGTCACCGGCCCGTCCTCTTTCAACCTCATCCGCGCGAGCCTTGCAGTGAAGAACAAAAGAGGTAGAGCTGGCCCCAAAAACCACATCCTCTGCGTACACATCTGCACCATCCTCTTTTTTCCCAAAAGAGACCCAAGGAACTTCTAGGCGTTGGAGTAAGCGCTTACCCCATTCGTCCGAGACGTTGACTGCCGCTGAAGCGGTGTACTCCTTTGAGAAAAGAGAGGCTTTTGCCTCGAAATATGAGTCCATAGTGTGGTGGAAATCCAGGTGATCTTGGGACAGGTTCGTAAAAACAGCCGTTTTGAAACTACAGCCCCTTACTCGTTCCAGAGCAAGGGCATGAGAAGACACCTCTATTGCGCATGCTTTCAACCCTGACTCCAGCATTTCGGCGAGAAGCTTTTGCAAATCGGGGGCTTCTGGCGTCGTGCGCACGGAGGGAAGTCTGCGATCACCGATGCGCACCTCGACGGTGCCTATTAGACCGCAGCGCACTCCGCCAGCTTCAACAATCGATGTCAAAAGCGATGCAGTCGTCGTCTTGCCGTTAGTGCCGGTGACTCCGATCAATGCAAGACCATTTTTAGATGGATCTCCGTAAAATGCCGCCGCCGCAATCCCCATTGCTTTGCGGGTCGAAGGGACTTCGATTACACAAAAACCCCTTTCGCGGTCAACACCGAGCCAATCAGGGTCGAAATGTTGGACAAAGATCGCCCTGGCGCCTCGATTCAAGACGTCCTTTATGTACAGGTGTCCATCTGTCCTTTCTCCGCGGATTGCGAAGAACGCATTCCCGCGCGAAAGTCGCCTGGAGTCGTAAGCTACTCCGGTTACTTCGATCTTCTCGAGATCCCCAGCAGCTCGAAGGTTGAAAGGGATACCTGCTTTCTCCAGAGTACTCAAGAGCGTTACAAGCCTCACGGACCGGAAGGGTTCGGCATCTCCCTTGGACATCGAAATTGAGATCTCCTCATCCGCCAGAGCCCACGCGTGCACGTCCTCGGGCCGAGTTAGAAGCAGTCACAGAGTCTTCCAGAGTCTCAGTGCGAGACCCTTTTGCAAAAGCAGATTGATCCCCAGAAGGGGGGATGTCGTAGTGCCTCAGTACAAAGCCCATGACATCAGAAAATACCGGAGCAGCAGACAATCCCCCGTAGTACGGGACCGGCTCGTCGAGTACCACTGCGACAACGAACTTGGGGCGCTCCACAGGAGCGAATCCGATGAAAGAGGCTACATAACGGTCGAGATACCCACCGCTTTCGGACGGCTTTCTCGCCGTTCCAGTCTTTCCGGCTACCTGGTAACCAGCGACAGCAGCCCGCTTTCCCGTTCCTTCCGCCACTACACCCGCGAGAATCTCGCGCAGCTCTTTCGCCGTTTCGGGTGAGACGACTCGGACCGATGCAGTCGTGGGTGCAAGCTCCTCGACTTTCCTGCCCTCGGGGTCTATCACTCGCGCTTTGAGAAGGCGGGGAGAAACCCGTACACCGTCGTTAGCGATGGTCGCATAGACCTGAGCCAACTGAACACCAGTTACAGCGATCCCTTGCCCTATTGGGATGGTGCCGATGGAAGTTGCCCACCATTTGTCCGCCGGCAGAACGATACCTTTAGCCTCCCCAGGAATGGGAAGCCCCGTAGGCGTTCCGTACCCGAACGCACGCAGATATTTGTCGAGAGTTTGCGCTCCCAAACGCTGGGCAATCTTTATAGTCCCGATGTTAGAGGAGTGAACCACGATGTCTCGTACGGTCCAAGACACAGGGGGGTGCTCCTCGGCATCTTTGAACTCTGCATCGGCGATGCGGTATCTGTTGGGAACCCCGATTTTTTCGTCGAGAGAAATCGCATGCTCTTCGAGGGCGGCAGCTGCAGTAATCACCTTGTTCGTAGAGCCTGGCTCGAAGACATCGGCAGTCAAGCGGTTTCTTCTAGACCAGCCATCTGCCTTCCAAAATTCGTTCGGGTCAAACGTAGGAAGATTAGCCATTGCCAAAATTTCACCTGTGTCGGCCTCCATCACGAGGATGGAGCCACCTTTAGCTTTGTAACGCTCGACCGCTGAGGCTAAAAACGACTCAGCGCGGTACTGGACATCACTATCGATCGTCAGCATTACGTCCGAGCCCGCTACTGGCGGCTCAAAGTGATACTCCGCTTGAGGGATGGGGCGACCTTGGGGATCCTGCTCGACCGCGAAAGATCCTGGGATGCCAGCCAAAAGCTGCTCGGCGCCTTTTTCGAGCCCTTCCAGACCTTGGTTGTCTGTACCTACAAACCCCAGAACAGAGGCAGCGAGGCTTCCACCGGGATATCGCCTGGTCGACTCCTCCACAAGGGTTATCCCGTCTAGCGACGCGGCTCGTATCTTCTCTGCCCTCGAGTAATCGATCTTACGAGCAACATATGCGAACTTCGAGTCTCCAGAGATACGTGCCAATACTTCGTGAAATGGAAGTTCCAAAATGCCGGAAAGGGTCGAGGCAACCTTTTCTTTGTCAGCGATCGCAGATGGATTCGCCACAACGGTCATCGCTTTGACCGAAATTGCAAGGGACTTCCCGTTGCAGTCCAAGATGTCCCCCCTCGGAGTGGAAAGCTGTGCCACTCGAAACCTTTGAGCAGTAGCCAGCTCCTTGAATCTGGCACCTTGAATTCCTTGTAACTGTACGAGTCTCGCTACCTCGCTAGCTGCAACAAGAAGAATGACCGCCAACAGGCCTCCGATCCTCCTGCGTCCCGCCTTGTCCGCTGCTTTTGCGGCACTTAGAGCCGGGTGTTCAACCACAGGAGCACCGGAGTTCATTTGATCTCCCCTGGCTTCGAGGAAACTCCCCCAGCATCGCCGTCATTGGTACTTTGAGCATCAAAGCGAGAAGGCGAGTTATCTGCTTTGAGCTCGGAGTTTGGCACCGAAAAAGAGCTGGGTCCAAAATCTCCGGTCCCAGGAGGTACCGAAGGTCCCATCTGAAGCGGTTCCTCTAGAGGAGCGTCCGAAAGGCCCAACTCGCCTCTGGCTCGCTGCTCTACCCGTTGTGGCAGCTTTGCTTCGGCTTCTTCCAGGCGTGCCCGCTCATACTCGGCTCGAGCCTGGTCGAGTTCCTTTTCCGCCGAAGATTTCGAGTATCCAGCTTGTGCAAGAAATACCTGTCCAGCTACGACAACAAATACGACAAAGGCAAGTACCGCTGCCGAGACGATTGTCGCTACCTTGCGACGCGCTAGTCCGCGCTTGCGTTCAAGATGGACTCCGCTGCGGCCTTGCTGAGTTAGGAGTTCAGCTCTCCCCCGGATCGTCGAGCTTTTAGAAGCATCCGCAAACTCCTGGGCTCTGACTGCTCTCGAGCTCCGAGAGGCGGAGCTTGAATGCCGGCCTTTAGCAGGCGTCCCCTCGCCATGCACGAGCCTCAAACGCGGTTTGACGAGTGTCCCATGCCGTAATCCGGCGTTCGATATATCTCTTTGGTTCTTCGACGCTGTCACCCTCCCCCTCCTCAATTGGCAATTGGAAAATCGATTGTTCTCTCAGCGGCTCTAAGCCGTGCGGAACGAGCTCTAGGGTTCTGCTGGCACTCTTCGCGGGAGGGTCTCACTACGCGTCTGGTGAGCTTCTTGAGAATCGGACGAGCTCCGCAGCCACACACTGCGAGCTCGGGTGGGCACACACATCCGTGCGACAGAGCTCCAATAAAGCGTTTCACAATGCGGTCTTCTAGCGAGTGATAGGAGATGCACACAAGGCGTCCGCCATTCATTGAGGGCGACGTAGGGACTTCGAGCACCTTGACGGCCTTAGACAGCGACACCCGGAGCTCTTCCAATTCTTGATTCACCTCGATGCGGATAGCCTGAAAGGTGCGGCGCGCCGGGTGCGTCATCGAGATGCTTCCACCTTTGGGGCCACCTTTTCTCATGTGGCGGCCCGCGCGATTTTTTGAGCGCAATCTCTGTGGAATCGCCGCCTCGATAGCTTCGACCAGCTCGGAAGTACTCTTTATAGGCCTCCGTCTTACGATCTCGGAGGCAATACTTCGGGCATAACGTTCCTCTCCATAACGCCTTATCACAGCCTCCAGAGCCTCTGCGGTGTAGGTGTTGACAACATCTGAAGCACTCAACGGGGTGTCTGGATCCATCCGCATATCCAGCGGGCCATAGTGCTTGTACGAAAAGCCGCGCTCGGGCTTGTCCAATTGCGGCGAGGAAACACCCAGGTCGTAGAAGACTCCGGCTACCTCGCGTACACCAACTTCTTTGAGCACAGAGTCGATCTGGGAAAAGCGACCTTTCACAATCAAAACCCTAGAGCCGAAGCGTGCCAACCGATCCTTAGCCGCCTCGATAGCATCCGGGTCCCGGTCAAGAGCTATGAGGAGCGCGGGGGGATGCGCTGACGACAAGAGACGCTCGGCGTGTCCTCCATAGCCAACTGTGCAGTCGAGTACCACTTTGCCCTCCGCCGTCGACAAGAGCTCGATGACTTTGTCGGCAAGGGAAGGGGTGTGGGCCTCGCCAGAACGGGAGCCCATTGTCGTCTCCCTCGCTTACGAGCTCCATAGAACTCGGTAACCTTCTCTTATGGTTTTCCACATTTTCGATCCAGCTCTCTGCGTCCCCCAGCAATCCCTCTTTCCTCTTCTATGGAAATAAGCGCTAAACTGAGAGCAATCGGCCCGGGTCATCGCCGGCCCTCCAATGCTTTGACGGAAGCGGGCGGAGTTGGGGCCTTCCACCTACGCAATGGAGGGCCGGGGATCACCCGGGCCTGCCTTCTGGCCTTAGCTGCCCCTTTGCAGGTCGGCCAGGCTCTGGGACACCTCCTGTAAGTGTGCGTCGGCTTCGAGAGTGACGCCGTCCCACGTTTCAGCATCCCAAATCTCTATATGGTCATCGACACCTGCAATGACCACTTCTTTGTCGATTCCCGCGTACTCCCTCAACTTTGGTGGCACGAGCACCCTGCCTTGTCCATCAGGCACCACGTCGGCTGCACTACCGAAGATTGAGCGGGCAAAAGCTCTCACTTTCTGGTCCATCTTCGAAAGCGAGCGAATTTGCTGTGCGTACTCTTGCCAGCCTCCCAGGTCGTAGAGGACCAAACACCTGTCCTGCCCTTTGGTGATAACGCAGCCGGCCCGCATGGCGTCACGAAACTTCACGGGAAGGATGATCCTCCCTTTCTGGTCTACCGAGTGCCGGTACTCGCCTAGGTACAAACCCAATCCTCACAGAAGTTGACTCTCCACTTTCCACCACTTTGTGGAAAGTGTACGCCACCATTCCCCACATTGCAACCCTTTGGCTAAAATTTTTGCTTCTACGTCTTCCTAGTCCCCACCAAGAGCTTTACCGTGGTACATTCCTATCTAACATGGACACTGCACGCGATAGGTCTTCTCAGGGTGAGCGAATAAAAGTCGGCATCGTAGGATGCGGCTTCATAGGCCAGTTCCACTCGTTCATGCTGACGCAGGCTTCCAGGCTGGGCCACTTACCGATTGATCGCGAGGCCGTTTACGACCTCGATCCTCAGCGCATGGCGACTTTTGAGCAGTGGGGGTGGAAAGCCGCTAAGAGTCTGGACCACCTCTTAGAATCCGTTGACGCCGTCTGGGTTTGCGTCCCAACCGCTTTCCATCTGGAAATCGTCCAAAGAGCGGCAGCGGCAGGTGTGGGCGGAATCTTTTGCGAAAAGCCGTTAGGACGTGACTTAGCCGAGGCCGTCAAAGTGGCCAATGCCGCCAAGGGCATACCCTCCCAGGTTGGCTTAGTGCTCCGCCACGCCCCTCCTTTTCGGATCGCAAAGCATCTTGTAGGCTCCGGCCGCATCGGTAGGTTGCAGTCTGTCTTGTTTAGAGACGATCAGTACGTACCGGTGATGGGAATTTACCGTTCGACTTGGCGAAAAGATCCGGAGGTCGCAGGCTCTGGAGTCTTACTCGAACATTCGATTCATGACGCCGACTTGATCGGCTGGATTGCAGGACCCATCGAGTGGGCATCTGGCCATACGAGAAGCCAAATCGGAATAGGAGAAAATATCGAGGATCTTGCCGTAGCAACATTTGGGACAGCTCAGGGATCGGTATCCACTCTAACTACCGTATGGCACAACGTGACAACGAGGTCTTCCAATCGTCACGTTGAAATCTTTGGAACCGAGGGCGTGATCACGATCCGCAACGAGGTGGCTGGGCCGGTGGAGATCGATTCACGAGATGGACGGGAGGTGCTCCAGGGCGACTCTTTGATCAAGCGATTTTTCGAGATAGAGCCTCCCTGGTTTGGTGAGACCGACGCCCTGGCATACGCCGCCAACGAAGACGCGCATTTTATTCGCGCCCTTATAGACGGACGAGATCCTACTCCGAACTTTGACGACGCGCTTAGAGCCCACGCGGTTGTAGAAGCTGTGTACACTTCCTCTCGGGAAGGGGGACAAAAGGTGCCCATTCCAAGCCTGGGCAGTCCTTCGTAAAGATAACGGGAAGTAAAATCGTGAAAGAGGTCCGATGGCTCAAATCCTCGTAGCAGAGGACGAACCGGAGATACGGGAACTTCTAGAACTCAACCTAACGCAGCGTGGTCACGTGGTAAAGCTGTGTCAAGACGGCGCCGAGGCGGTAGAGACCCTAATCGACGGCGATTTATCCCCCGACGCGATGATCCTTGACATCATGATGCCAGACACCGACGGGCTTGAAGTATTGGAGTTTGTGCGGTCCAGGGAAGAAACTCAAACCATCCCTGTGATCCTTCTCACGGCTCTTTCAAAAGAAGCGGACAGAGTAAGGGGTTTCGAACTGGGAGCCAGCGACTACGTGGTAAAGCCGTTCTCTGCCAAAGAGCTGGTCCTGCGTCTGGAGAAACTCCTTGAAGACCGAAGGAGAGAAGCTCAGCTTATAAAAAGAACGTTTCTCGATCCGGCCACTGGGTTTTTGAATGCCCGATACTTTTATTCGAGACTGCCCGAGCTGCTTGCCAGGTTCCAAGGGGAACTGAGTCTAGTTTGGATCCGAGTCGAAGGCTTTGAGAGTGCTCTTACCAGGGTTGGACACAGAAAGGTATACATAGCCATCGGGCTCGCCGCTCGGCGCCTCGGCCAACTACTCGAACCTGGAGACGAGGCATTTGGAATGGGTGGTCCTGACTTCGCGGTCGTGACGATGAAAACTGGCTCGGAAGCTTTGGGGTTCGCAACCAAAATCGAGGAGGAACTGCGAGGCGCTATATCGCCAGAGACAGTCGGCATTGCCCTGGCAGTAGACGCGCGTGCCTTTGTTCCTAGGATCGACGAGACTGTCGACGAGTTCGTGGCGCGCGCTTCGTCGTTCGGAGCAGTAGACAAGCGACTCGAGCAGCCCGCTCTCACTCAGAGGAAAAAGTCCATCGCTCAGATAATCGCTGAGCGCCACCGCCTGCGCAAGCAGCCGCAGTCGATCAGCTCTGAGGTACCTCAATCAAAGCCCTCGAATAGCGAAAGCCACCGGTTTCAATCCGGCGAGTATCTTCCGTTTCGTGGTTTCGTCCAGCGGGGAAAGCCCCCTAATACATTCACCTAAAAGTCCTGGACAGTAGCGTTAGCGTGTTTCGTGTGGCTGAGCGCGGACACCGGGTGCAAGCCGTCGGCACCAACATAGAAGGTCACTTTCTAACTTCTAGAGCTTGCTCCGGGGGGCGCGATTTGGGCGTGGTGTCGGTACGGATCGAAGAGGGAAAAATCTCTCAGATAGAGCCCGGCAAAAAAGCAGGCGCTTTAGTACTCGACGAATCTTTATGGCTAGCACCGGGGCTCGTCGACCTGCAGGTAAACGGCGGCTATGGTATAGACCTTCTAACAGCTCCAGATCGACTAGAAGAACTTTCGAAACACCTGGTTTTCACAGGAGTCTTGAGCTATCTCGCTGCTCTACCCAGCCCTTCAGCCTCCGATGCCATCGAGCTCGCTCGAGAGGTTATTTGCACCAATTCACAAGACGGCTTGCAGAAATCCCCCGCCGCTCCCAAGGCTGAAGTTTTAGGTATGCACCTGGAAGGACCAGTTCTGAATCCCACCAGAAGAGGTGTTCATCCACCTGAACGCCTTCTCTCGGGCAGAGACGCCCTGCGATTCTTCGAGGAGGTGATCTCGGTTGTGGATCCTAATGGAAGACCAGCGGTGCGAGCCCTCACTTTGGCTCCTGAAATAGATGGAGCAAAAGAGCTTGTACCTCTCGCAAAACGACATCAGGTGATCATTGCCGCTGGTCACACGGACGCCTCCTATGAAGAGGGCACCGAGGCAATTGCACTCGGGATTCGGGTCTTTACGCATGTCTTCAACGCGGTACGCCCCATCCATCACCGAGACCCTGGGATTTTGACGGCATACCTGTTGGATACCTCAACGATCTTGACGCTTATTTGCGACGGGGTTCATGTCTCCGAGCAAATTGTGAGGCTGTTGACGAAAATCGCCGGGCCGGCTCGGATCGCCCTCGTAAGCGACGCTGTCGCGGGCTTGGGCGACACGAGCGCCGGAGAAAAGTCGTTGCTCATATCCCGTGCCGCTACGGACTCCACAGGCCGGCTTCTGGGAGGGACTACACCGCTGTCACTGTGTGCCGCGCAGTTCGCCCGCTTTGCTCAGATATCATTCCCAGCAGCGCTTCACTGCGCCAGCGGGATACCGGCACGAATTCTTAAGCTTAGAGACAGAGGGGTTCTCAAGGTGGGTGCTCCAGCCCAGCTCATCGCCGTTTCCGAGGAGGGAGAAGTCAGCGCGGTTATACAGGGAAACAATCTGTTTCAGCTCAGCTCCGGAGATGCTGCTAATCGCCGGAGCACATAATGCTAATCGGCTCAAGATTTAGCGGATGGATTTCCGAATTACGTAGGAGAAGGTGGTATATCCGGCTCAGGTACAAGCGACCAGGAGAAGGTTATGCAAGGGAGGGTGCTGGTCGTGTCGGCGGATCCCGCCCGCCGACGGACATTCAGAGACAATCTGTTTCTAGCGGGGCACACAGCCTTTGACGCTCCGAACAGGTCAGCTGCTATCGAAGCATGCGAAGACTTCAAGCCCTCGGTAGCTGTCATAGACCTTGCCGGATCCGCACTGCGGGCTCAACAGCGCGCAGCTCGAGGTAAATCGGGTAAAACGTCCGTTGACTGTAACCTTCTTCGACAGATAGCGTCGCGTTTT
Organism: Acidimicrobiia bacterium; assembly: GCA_040289475.1. NCBI lineage: Bacteria > Bacillati > Actinomycetota > Acidimicrobiia > Acidimicrobiia bacterium. Next base: position 70,179 of record PSLF01000003.1, read on the forward strand.
CCGTCCGTTAGACTGCTGGCCATTTGCGACGGGGAAAACGGGCCGACGCCCGAGAGCGCTGTCCAGGCGGGAGCCCACGACTATCTGCGGGAACCAGTCTGTATCGGAGAGCTTCTTGTACGCGTCGACAAGCACCTTGGCATCTCTACGAAAGTCAAAAGGTTGCGTCGAGTATCACCTAGGCCGCGGAAGAAGATCATCCTTCGTTACATGGCCAGCGATTCCGCGCTGGAACTCGCCAAGACTTTGGCTTCCCAACTGTCAGAGAACGACAAATCTCAGACGACGCCAACAGACCCACCCTATGAAGTCCCTGTGCAAGTCTCCGAAGCAAACAGCGATCTTACTGCCTCGGGCTCACCGGAGCCTCTCGTGCGAGAAACAGGAACAGACAACTGGACCCTTCTCGCCAGAGACGGTTCAATCTCCGATACAAAGCGTCTCAGCGACCTCGTATCGGCAGATCATGCCAACGACGGCGCTACGATGGCTTGGATCTCCATGCAGGGTCTAGACAAAGCGATAAGCTTGGGCCTAGTTGCTTACGAGTCCGTCTCCAAGGCGCTTGATCCAGCAATTGACCACTACTTCCCCAATGCATCAAAGTGGTGGGCAGGATCGGAAGCAATTGTCGCGCTGAGCACACACATCGCATCCCCGGTCGAGATTGCAATAGAGCTGAAATCTGCTATTGCCGACATACTGGGGACGTTGGGGATATCAGACCAGATCGCCCTTCGAGTCTCGGCTACCACGAGGCGATGGGGAGAGGGAAGAGCGATCTTTCTCGCGAGAGCGACCGGAAGGATATCCAACGGATCTTTGCCGGTATCCCCGTTTGAAGCGGGATCGCGTCCACATCCAGAGGTCACGCTCCCCACCGAGGCAGCCAAGATACGCTCGACCTCGTCGAGCTCTACCGCTCCGACCTCGAGATATTCTTCCCGGGTAGAGGAAGAAAACGGTGTCGGGCTGAAATTCTAATTCGGCGTCGATACGTCGATACCTTCGATCATCGGAGACTCGTCCTTCTTACGACAATTGGACAATGCGTGAGACGGTTCTTTGGGAGCGCCCTCCTCTCAGCTGTATCCTGGTCATGTGGCCACAAAGAAAAAGTACGTCATCTCTCCTCCCGCCGGTGTCTCTACCCACGCGGATCCATACGCCGACCGGCCCCAAAAGTCCGAGCGCGTCCCTTCTAGGTTTTCGTCACCTGGCACTAATACCGAAGACCGACCTAGGTCACGAAAGGTAGCGAAACGCTTCCTGAAGTGGACAGCGTGGGCACTGCTCGTGACCTTGGTGGCCTCGGCTACATATGCATTTGCACTGTTGTGGAGGTTTAACTCGTCAATGCGCAAGATAGGCCCCGATGCCTCGTCCGCCCTTGCGCCGGGGGGTCTGTCGACTATCAATATCCTCGTCTCCGGCTCCGACACGAGACAAGGCGCCAACACATTTATTCCTGGAGACGTTGGTCCTGGGTTAGCCGACGTGATCATGATCGTTCAAGTTCGCTGGAACAAGGTCAAATTGTTGTCCATCCCGAGAGACACCCGAGTGGTCCTCGGTCGCCACGGCCATCAAAAGATCAACGCTGCTCTTCCCTTAGGTGGCCCGCCCCTATTAGTTCAGGCAGTTTCTGAACTGACGGGGCTTCGAATCCACAGATACATGGCGATAGACTTTGCTGGATTTGTCGCTCTAACAGATTCACTGGGTGGAGTCGAACTGTGCTTGGACGCTGCTGAGAGAGATTCCTATTCTGGGCTGTCACTGCCTGCAGGATGTCAACTCGTCAGGGGAGAGCAAGCGCTGGCATACGTAAGATCGCGGCACGCAGAAATCTACCGAAATGGCAAGTGGATACCGGACACAGGTGGTGACTTCAGTCGCATGCAGCGACAGCAGCTTTACTTCGACGCACTCGGCTCCAAGCTAAAAAACCCCTGGGTCGCGATTACCAATGGCTGGTCTATCTCCCGGAGACTGGGCGAGGCCCTAGCCTCCGATCGAGGATTTGGCTACTACACAGAGACTCGCCTCGCCTTTGCCATGGCGGTCTCGAAGCCTCAGGCCTACTCGTTGCCGGGAACTCCCCTCGAAAAAGGTGGCGTCTCATATGTCGAAATCGACAGGGAAAAGGCCAGATCTATCTTGGACCAATTCAGGTCCTGAACTCCCAGAGCGGCACCTAGCTTCTAGCTCACTGAATTTTGACAACCCATCCCGCAGGGATACGCTGCTCAGCGCCGCTTACGTGTTCCTCTTCGCCGTAGCTACCAGAGTCATATTCGTCATTTACGACGGCGGCTTCGGGTATGAACCTAAGGCAGACTCTCGAGACTTCCAGATGATCGCGGTATCGATAGCGAACGGAACGGGATACTCTCGGCTATATCCCGACCTGTCGTGGCGTCCTACTGCGTACAGGATGCCGCTCACCCCTCTCTTTTTGGCTGCGATCTACAAAACCTTTGGGCTAAGACCATTCACGGCTCGCCTCATATTGGCAGTGCTTGGAGCTGTGGCATGCACGCTTCTGGTCGTCGTCGGGATCTGTGTACTGGGGCGGCGCGAAGGGTTGCGCGCAGGGTTTTTTGCAGGCGTCCTTGCAGCTGGCGACCCCTTTTTGGTCATGAATCAGACGCTTATTCTTCTTGAACCCCTCCACGTTTTACTCGTTGCTTTCCTCCTGCTATCAGCGCTCAGCTACAGCCGAAATCCCAATGGCTTCCGACTGTTGATATTGGCAATACTTTCAGCGCTGATAGCCTTGAATCGCCCCGATGGAATAGCCTACGCTCTCGTCGCGGCCGCTGTTGCGGTTCTCAGCAGTCGACCTAAACCATCACGGTTGGCGCAACCTAAATTAGATGATTCGATTAGAGTAGAACGCCCTGGTGGAAACCGCAGCCAAGGGCAGTCAGGATGGCTCGCTTCTCTAAGGGGGCAACGTGTTTTCTCGGCCGCTACGGTCCTCGGAGTTACTATCCTTGCGATCATCCCCTGGAGCATTAGAAACTATCGCTCTCTCGGTACGTTTGTTCCACTAACAACAGCCAGTGGCGACCTGCTTTTGGGAGCAAACAACCAAGCCACGTACTCTCCAGGCCCTTTCTATGGATACTGGGCCTATGGTGCCCTCACCACGGGGGAGGCCGCCGCTTACGGCTTTGCAGGAGAAGTGAGAGCGGACCGAGAGCGGCGCCGCCTTGCCTTCGAATACGCATATCATCATCCACTAGAGGCAGCAGCCGTAGTACCCATCCGTATCTTGCGAGGGTGGGACCTCTTTGATCCGATCGGCAACGCTCGTTTTGGCGAGGCTTGGGGGCGTCCCAAAGCCCTTTCTCTGGTCGCGCTCGCGCTCTACTATCCTGGCCTAGCGCTCGCTGCTGTGGGAGGGATAGCGTACCGTCGCATGTGGAAAAGGATGGCTATTCTTTACTTACTCCCAACCTACGTTACCCTGCTTTTCGCTGTAGCAACCGGAGAGCCTCGCTACAGAGCAGGTGCTCAGCTAGCAATTTGGGTCCTCGCAGGAATGGGGGCATCCAGGCTTCTGAAACAAGAATCAGAAGACGTATCTTTAGAAAACGAATAGACACGCTAGAGCTAAGGGAGTCGTCCTGAGGTCCTGAGAATCAAGCGGAGGCAGCAGCTCTAAAGTATGGCTCCCACTCCGGATCAATCCGGCCATAGGAACCTCCTCTGAGGATTGGGTACAAAGGAGCACCAGGGCGACGCCTTAGACGCATTCCGGCCTCCTCGGGAGTTTTGTTTTCCTTGCGCGTGTTGCATCTCCGGCACGAAGCCACGACGTTGCTCCAGATGTGCGCTCCCCCGCGACTTCTAGGGACTATGTGATCTATGTTCTCTGCAACGCCGCCGCAGTACTGGCATGTGTGGCCATCCCTGGCAAAGATGGCTTTTCTGTTCACACCAGTTCTTAGTTGAAATCGAACATGCACGTAGTAGCGGAGTCGTAAAACAGAAGGCAGCGGGAGGGAGAGCTGTTCGCTTCGCACTACCTCGTCACGAGCGCGGAGCACTTCCGCCTTTTCCTGCAACACCAAAACGATCGCACGCTTGGCCGGAAGAACCATCAGTGGCTCCCAGCTCGCGTTGAGAAGCAAAGAGCTTCTCCCATCGAGCGGTGTGCTCACTCGAAGTCCTTTACGGTCACGCTAGGCTTGCCCGTCAACTTGCGAAACGCGATGATCGCCGCGCCTACAGCGATATAGGTAGGGGTAAGGAGAGTGTCGATAGTCTTGTCGAGCGGGCTATCGCTCGAGGCGCTATGGGTCCGCGCCTGCTGGGCCGCCCGCTTCACCAGCCACTTTTTTTTCAGTTCTTCTCGCCGCGACTTCTTGTCAGGAACAGAGCTGGAGTCGTGTCCCGGTTCCAGCGACATTTAGCCCCTCCTAAAGGTCGCTGTATTGCAATCAATGGTACGGTATCGACCCAAATCCCGACACCACTTGCCGAACTCTAGGAGATCCTCGCCCAGTGCATACACACTCTTGCGCCTCCCTCTAGATGCATAGACCTGGCTTCCATAAGCTGTCTGTATTCGCCACCGAACGACTTGGTCGCGGCCGGGAAAACAAATCAGTCTTAGCGCATATGCCACCAGCGACACTGCCACCGACGGCTGGCACAATAACGCTATGACAAAACCTCCAACCCCAGAAGCACCTAGTGAGGCGCGCCCGAACCCAAGACTTTCCTCGGGGTCAGTTGTCAACTGCGCCGCCGACCCCCTGCTCACGTCTGGCTGACCAGCCACTCATCTTCATCTGGATGGAGTGTCGAGCAGCCTTGCCAATCCGCGTAACCTCCGTTAGCGCAGACAACACAGTCGCTACGCACACTAAAAAACCAAAAACCGAGACCACCAACACGCTCGTCACGAGGCCAACAAAGATCATCCCTATGCCGAACAAAGCCCCGAGTCCTGCCTTCACTAAGGCCTTGGCAGAACTACGAAAGACGGAACTTTCTTCTACTTGCCGCACCAGATCGGGCGCCTCCCTCGACAGCGCTTCCTCGATCTGGTTTAAGATCCTCTGTTCATCTTCTGACAGAGGCACTTCTAACTCCTCGACGACAAGACAACTCGCAGGATCCTAAGGCCCAACATCAGACCCTTCCCCTTTCCTGCATTATAGACACTCACGCAAGAGGCGAACTTCGCCGCGCTGATCCGATTAAACATTTCGGCCCAATGTCTTCGTTGTCTGAGCGCGGCCTGGTCTTTTAGTAGCGGGATCGACACCCCTCCACAGAGGTTGTAACCTTAGAACCGTGCCTTAACTGGGGTTTTAAAAGACCGTGAAACAGTGGGGTACCAGAAAGCGTAAAATCTAGTAAAACGCTCTACGGAGCACTCTTCTGTGTCAAGCAAGCTGGGTGCGGTCTTTACGGCTGGGGAACGGGGGCTTCAAGATCCTTCCCTTCAGACCCGATAGACCAATAGGGCAATTCAAGGCGTAGCGGGAGTACTTGCCCGCTGCAGCTGCGGTCGGTTTTCTGGAGGCGTCCGGGTGCCGCGAATACTTGTCGTAGACGACGAAGACTCCTTACGAACACTACTAAGAACCAATCTTGAAGAGCATGGCTACGAGGTCATTGAGGCGTCCAACGGCGCTGAGGCTCTAGACAAGGTAGCGCTAGACACACCAGATCTGGTTCTTCTTGACTCGATGATGCCAGAACTAGATGGATACGAGGTTCTGGCCCAAATCCGGAGCGTTAGCCGGTTCAAAAACCTTCCGGTCATCATGCTCACTGCTAAGACCGCGGAGGCTGACAGGGTCAAAGCGTTCACTGCTGGCGCCAACGATTTCGTTCCCAAACCCTTTTATCTAGGGGAGCTCTTAGCGCGTATCAGAAGCCTGCTTACGAACTCGAGGCGCATGCAACAGCTTGTTCAGATGTCCACGACGGACCCGATTACTGGTTTGTCCAACTGGCGGTATCTAGAAAGCCGCCTTCGTCATAGCTTTCCTGCAAAAGCCACGCCTATCTACGGACTCCTTCTTGAACTCACAGGGATTGAGCGAGTACTGAAGAAACACGGAATTCGGGTAGCCAATGAGATCATGGGGAGTGCCGGCGACATTGTCTCGCACTGGGCTCGCAATCTAGGGAATGCACAAGGGTTTTATCTGGGAACTAGCCAGATTCTCGTGTTGGCAACCGGCGAAAAGAGCGACATCTACGAGAAGGGATCGGAACTTCAAAACGAAATTCATCAGGTTTGTCACTTTACGCCAGGGGCAGAGGGGATCGTCGTGCATCTAGCCTTTGTCGAGAGCGAAGAGGGCGAGACTGCCGAGTCATTCTTGTCCAGGCTAGAAGGTGCCCTTATGGAGTCCAGAGTGGACGATCCTGGCGGCATGGCGGTTGTCGAGGGTTCCCAGGCTCGATCAGCCTCGCTCGGTGCTGACCTTGAGCTCGCCGCTGGCCCAGGCATAGGTTCCCGTCCCGGCGAATTAGGAGCGCAGGCTACCCAGCCACCCCAGCGGGTTTCGACTTTCGACCAACCGTCTCCTGTCGGCCCTCCGCCGCAGGCTCCGGTCTCAGCCCAGGCCACACCACCGCCTGCTGCGGTAGCACATCAAGCCGCGACCACAAAAGCTGCGCCGGTACCTGCCGGGCGGGTCGCGCCTCAGCAGACAGATGTCCCCACTGCCGTAAAAGGAACCCAGTGGGAACAAGTTGCCTCCATGGAGGCTGCTGTCGATGCCGTCGGACCTCCGCCCGATGCCGAGGAGTTGTTTTCGCAAACCGTAGCAGCTCAGCAGCAAGAGACCGACGAGACAGCCAAGCAGCGGAAGCGCCGCTCCCAGCGGCTATCTATGCGAATGCTTTCACGAGAATTTAGCGGATTGAGAGACCTGAACAAGGAGTGACCCCAATCGCCTATTGTGGGTGTTGCGGGCGGTGCTCTCCACGCTTTAGTGATCTTCGTGTTACGCTTTTGTAATCAGTTTTCAAGCCGCGATATATCTCTGCTGGGGAGCGCAAATGGCAAGTAGGAGCGCTATCCGCCATGGCCGATATCCTCGTTGTCGAGGACGACGAAAGCGTTAGAACCCTCTTAGAGACTAACCTGTTGATAAAGGGGCACAACGTGCTTCGTGCCCAGTCCGGAAGCGAATGTCTATCCATTCTCGAAAAACAGGTTCCTAACCTGATCGTGCTCGACCTGATGCTTCCTGACGCTGACGGGATCGAGCTTCTAGAAATGATCAGAGAGAGGCCGGACTCCGAGCGTATTCCTGTCCTCATCCTCACAGCCAAAGGGGATGAGAGAGACAGGGTCCGAGGGTTCGCAGCCGGTGCCGATGACTACCTCGTAAAGCCGTTCTTCTCGACCGAGCTTCTACTTAGGATAGACCGCTTACTAAGCAACGCTGCGACCGGCTCTAGTTTCAGACAGCTCGCTCTTACCGATCGAGTCACGGGGTTGGGCAACCGGTCCTACTTCGAAACCCGTGTCGAGCAATTAAAAGATCAATCCGATCGAGAAGATGTCGACCTGACGTTGATGATAGTAGACCTTCCCGCCCTGCCCGAACAGGTACGCAAGTCTGGTTGGAAGACCACGGACATGGTGCTAGCAAAACTGGGATCGGCAATAAAAAGTGCTCTTCTAGACAGGGAGGAAGCGTTTTGGCTTGGAACGCAAGCTGTAGTAACTTCCTTGCAAATCGATACTGCGGCTGCTGCTCGGTGCCGCCTTGACGAATTGAAAAAGATCGTAAAGGACTGTTTGGACACTCACCGAAGGCAGGTTTCCCTGATCCCCTACTTTGGCTTTTGCTTTTACGAGCCCCCCGAAACAATCCCAGACCTGTTGGACAAGGCTATTCGCTCTCCCTACGGTGCCCTTCCCAGGGTAGCACCCAGGGAATCTGTGAAAAAGTCTCCAGAAGATGCTGTGGAGGCCGCATTTGGCGGCAAGCTAACTGGGCTTGCACCCGTCGATTACGTCCCTGAGGTTTCCACTCGACGGAGCCACCGTAGTACTGGCGAGCACAAAATCGATAAAAGATTAGCCTTGAGCCAGATAAGTCAAATCGCTGCCTCGCTTGAGGCCGTCTCTCAAGGAGAGGACGAAGATTCCGACACGATCCAACCCCGACCCGATCAAGCTGGCTCGCCCAAAACTCCAAGTCGACCGCGGCAAAGTTCGCCGCTGCAGACGTCCGGGTCGAAGACCACTACTACTCAACCCATCCCCATCACTCAGTCGGCAACCACCAGGCTCCCAAGATTGGATGAGAGCCAAGTCGCAGCTGCACTTCAAGAAGTGCTTGATGAAGCGACGAGAGATGTGCATGACGTGGCTGTGTGCTGCCTCGCCTTCGAGGGAGTTGAGGAAGTCAAAGGTAGGCTTGATCCGCAAGCAGTAGAGTCGCTTTTCGATACGATCGCCACCGAAGTCGCCACGGAAGCCGGTCTGGACAGATACGAATCCGCACAAGCGTTTTGGACTGGGACACACCTTTTTGTCACGCTGGCGGCCGCAAAGGTTCCGGATGCCAGGGAGGTCGCCAAGTCGCTCTCGGAGGCTGCTGCCACAAAACTCGCGCCCCACAGATTGAACCTCAAAGTCTCCGCCGGAGCCGGATACGTGTTCTTCGAATTTGAAGAGGCCGCTTCTGACCTTCTTGAGCGGGCCAAAGGATCTCCTTATAAAGGGGGTGTCCTGATCACACCGCTGGAGGCACGCAACCGATCTGTGGGAACTCCAGAATCGTAGACACCTAGAAGAGATACAACCTGTTTGCGGAAGATCCCACCCGCTATCGCCGGCCAAGCTCGGCGAGGACTTCTTCGTATACCCTGTAAGTACGCTCGTCGAAGCAGCAGAATCTTACCAGCTCGATAGCTGAGGAATTCTGGGTCCAATCATTACATACAGTGACCGCAATCTCTGTCGCGGGGCGAAGCGGATAACCATAAGCTCCAGTCGATATAGCGGGAAAAGCAATACTCCTAGCGCCCAGCTCCGCAGCGACCTCTAAGGACCTTCGATAGCAACTGGCCAACAGCTCAGGCTCTCCGCTGTCGCCTCCTCGCCAAACGGGCCCCACGGTGTGGATTATCCACTTTGCCTCTAGCCGGTATCCCTTCGTTGCTTTGGCATCACCAATTCTACAGCCCCCAAGCTGCTTGCACTCCTCCAGCAGTTCGGGTCCCGCAGCTCGGTGGATAGCTCCGTCGACACCACCTCCACCCAACAAAGACTGGTTTGCGGCGTTTACTACCGCGTCAACGCGCTCCTTTGTGATATCGCCTAGTACTATTTCAAGCTTTGCTGGCATTGGTACATTCCTTTAGACCACCTACCCTCGTCTAGGGCGCTTACCACATTGGAGAATGCGCTTACCGAGGCAGAGAAATCCTCGCTTTGTCGCCAACGCCGAAAGCGGTTTTCACGGCGCTAACCACCTCGGATGGTCCATCCCAGTGAGCATCCAAAATGTCTACCAGTGACGTAGACGAGTTGTCCATCAAAAAGGCCTCGAAGATTTCAGGGTCGCCTATCCAGCCCCCGTTCACTCGAGCTGCTGTCACGACCGACGGGATGACCTCCCCTTCTGTGACAAAGGCGCTTGGGGAGAGCCAGAAAATCCACCCTAACCAATCTCCTCTATCGAAAGCCACCAGCTTGCACCAGTTCTGAGTGTGAACTCTGATCGCAATCGTTGGACACCTCAGGGTCTTAGAGATCGACTCTGCGGTCACCTCGGCATCGGAGTCAACTTCCAAAACGACCGCACCGTCGAAGTTCTTGGGCCGCCCAACCACGAGACTATTGGGACAAAACAAAGTCTTGGCTTCCTCTCTTTCATCCTCCGACTCCCATAACGGCCCCATAGCCTCGTCCACCTCCGACCACAACTCGGAGGAGTATCGCTTCATGGCGGCGTAGCACTCCTCGAGGCTGACACCAAAGGCAATGACTTCGTCGAAGAACTGCCCCATCTGCGGGTATCCTTGATTCCAGGCTCCAGCAACATACCGAGCTCACAGCGACCTGCTCGAGGCGATGGTGTTCTCGCCGAGAGAGAAGGCTGTGTAGTAACACAGAGTACATTTTGTCTTCAACCATCGGTTTGGAAGCGGATTTGAGCACCGACTTTCAGAGGAAGTCGTGCAGAAGAATTGAGCAGGCTGCGTCTTGGCTTTATACTGCATCGCCGTTCGTCCTCGAAAACGAGGAGTGCTTAGTTTGTAGTCATAATCCGTAAAAATTCGAAGATGTCGGCCATCATCTGTTAGGAGGCCCAAGTTGGTAACCCTTCTCGCTGCAGCAGGAGAGGCACAGCGCCAAGACATTCGACTCGGGAGCACCGAGTGGGTGATCCTTGTGGGCGTACTATCGGCAGCACTGCTCGCCATAGCTCTGGCCTTTGTGCTCACCAGACTCATACTCGCCGAGGATCAGGGCACTGAAAAAATGAAAGAGATTGCCCGCGCCATTCAAGTGGGAGCACAGGCCTACCTGAACAGGCAGATCAAAACAATCTCGGTAATGGTCCTAGTGTTGTTCGGACTCGTTTTAGTCTCGGCTCTCGGCGATGGCGTAGGGGCTGCCTTGGGGCGCTCTGTGGCATTCGTCGCTGGGTGTTTCCTTTCAGGCCTTACAGGGTACTTAGGAATGAGCCTCGCAGTTCGAGGAAATGTTCGGACGACAGCAGCAGCATCCTCCAAAGGTCTCCCGGACGCACTGAGAATCGCTTTTCGGACGGGAGGAATAGCTGGTCTTTTCACCGTAGGACTGGGTCTTCTGGGAGCCACTCTAATTTTCATGATTTACCAGGGCTCAGCAACGCTCGTTCTAGTCGGATTCGGTTTCGGAGGCTCCCTGCTCGCCCTTTTCATGAGGGTTGGTGGCGGCATTTATACCAAGGCAGCAGACGTAGGTGCCGACTTAGTGGGAAAGGTAGAGAAAGGGATCCCCGAAGACGATCCCCGGAACGCCGCTGTCATAGCTGACAATGTCGGCGACAACGTAGGTGACTGCGCTGGAATGGCAGCCGACCTTTTTGAAAGCTATGAAGTAACCCTCGTAGCATCGATGATCTTGGGGTACGCAGCCATCGAATCCATCATGCCCGGCAAGGGAACCCTGGGTGTCATATTCCCCTTGGCGGCGAGGGCAATAGGGGTTCTTGCCTCGATAGTTGGAATCTTTTTTGTGAAAGCCCGCAAAGACGAAACGCGGGCCACAACTAGACCTATACAAAATGGTTTTTTGGTGTCGGCAATTCTCACCGCGATAGCAACTTACTTGCTCGCCCACTTCTACGTAGGAGATCTTCGTCTGGCCCACGCTGTTTTGGTGGGCCTGGTGCTCGCCGTTGCAGTGAGTTTTCTTACCGACTACTTCACTTCCACGCAGCGCGCACCAGTGTTGGAAGTAGCCGAGTCGACTCAAACAGGTCCAGCTACGACTATTCTTTCCGGATTTTCTGTCGGCCTCGAGGCTTCCGTGTGGGCCATTGTTGCGATCGCTGTTGCGATCTACGCCGCTTTGAAGCTCGCTGGTGGCAATGTTCAGCTGGCGTTCTATCTCGTCTCGCTCACGGGCATGGGTATGCTATCTACCACGGGCGTCATAGTCTCGATGGACACCTATGGGCCTGTAGCCGACAACGCAGCCGGCATCTCTGAAATGGCTGGTGAAACCGACGAAGAAGCTCTAAAGGTCATGGTCAGCTTGGATGCCGTAGGCAACACGACCAAAGCGATCACCAAAGGCTTCGCAATCGGTTCGGCAGTGGTAGCAGCCGTTTCCTTGTTCGCAAGCTATATCGAGGTCATCGGTACTCGACGGGGACTGGGCGTTACAGAGGCTCTGCGCGACATCCAGATAAACATCGCAGATCCCAAAACTTTCATCGGGCTACTCGTCGGAGGATCCATTGCCTTGCTTTTCTCGGGATTGGCGATAAAAGCTGTGGGCAGAACTGCAGGACGGGTAGTCCAGGAGGTGCGTCGACAGTTCCGGCTTCACCCCGGGATCATGACAGGCAACGAAAAACCAGACTACGCAGCTGTGGTCGACATCTGCACTAGGGACTCCCTAAGAGAGCTCGCAACCCCAGCTCTTCTAGCCGTTCTAAGTCCGCTCATCATAGGTTTTGCCCTCGGTGAGTACGCGATGGGAGCGTTTTTAGGAGCTGCTATTCTCACTGGGCAGTTGATGGCTGTAATGCTTGCAACCTCGGGTGCAGCATGGGACAACGCTAAAAAATACATAGAAGATGGACACTTAGGCGGAAAAGGCTCCGAATCGCACAAAGCAGCTGTGATCGGGGACACCGTCGGAGATCCCTTCAAAGACACAGCTGGACCCGCTATAAACCCGCTCATCAAAGTCATCAATCTGGTCGCAGTGTTAGCCCTTCCTGCCATCATAAGCTCGGCAGGCAACAAACCTTTGCGGGTCACGATAGTGCTCGTTTGCATAGGAGTACTCGGCGCTGCGATCGCTTTTTCGAAAAGAAAAAGTGAGTCTCTCTTAGAGGAAGAAGGAACACAACGGGAAACAGCCAAAGAGCCCTCGATCGAGCAGGCGAGGGCAGGAAGCGGAAACTGAAAACGGGGCAGGTGTGGCTCGTTCGCCACGGAGAAGTTTATAATCCATCAGCAGTCGTCTACGGAAAACTCCCCGGTTTCCCGCTTTCGGAGAGAGGCGCTAGGCAAGCTCGATCACTTGGATTGCGCCTTGCCAGCACGGGCGTAGCAGCCGTTTATTCAAGTCCTCTCGAAAGAGCTCGACAGACAGCGCAAATTCTCACCGAGACCGCAAGACTTCCAGATCCGGTGATATTGGAGGACTTAACGGAGTGGGAGCTTGGATCCCGTTGGTCCGGCCATACCTGGGATTGGATCAAGCAAAATCGTCCCAAAGAATGGGAGGCATACCGCTCGCATCCTGCTTCAATTCGGTTCATCGATGAGACCTTGGAAGTCTTGGCCCAAAGAATGCGGCGAGCACTGCGACATGCCTTGCAAGAGACCCCGGACTTTCCCCAGCGAGCGGTCTGTATCGTCTCTCACGCAGATCCCCTCAAAGTCCTTCTTCTGAGCCTGATGGGGGAAGACCTCAACAGCATCCACTCCGTCGAACTGGACGTCGGCTCGGGCATCCTCGTAGAAGTTAAAGTGGGCCCGTCTGCGGACCCTTCTAGTGTGAGCGGGACAAAAATCCTCGATCAAGCAACTGGTGACTAAAAGATGCAAGGCAGGAATACGAGCCAAGAGTCTTTAGCCCAGCGAATACCCGATGCGAAAGACCCCCTCTTGCGTCGCAGAAAGCTCTCTTGGCGTTGGCGCCTGTTCGTCGTTTTTACCGTGGCTTTGGCGGGAGTTGCTGGAGGGGCTATCGGCGCAGCTGTAGCTAGGCTCGGGTGTGAAGAGTGCAGCGCGCCCTCCGTTGCGCTGGGAGCAGCGCTAGGAATGGCGTTTGCAGGGATAGGAATGGCCATCCTTGCGGTGTTAGTGGCGAGGTCCTTCGTGGAATGGGAGGACTCGCGCCAATGTAGCTCGCCCTAGCGAAGCGGATGACCTTCAGGCTGCTAGGGTAGGGACGAGGTCCAGACCTACCGGTGGCCGTGACTCAGCGACAGAACCTTTTGAGCCAGCTCGATGTGGGGGAGCTCACCCACATCAGAGGAAAGTTCGCTCACGCTCCAGCGAGTGAGATCTCGCATCGAAACAATGCCTACGAGCTGGTTCTTGTCAATCACCGGAAGATGACGGATCCCTCTCATGACCATCGATCGTGCCGCCTCTTCCAAGCTCGTTTGGGGAGTCACGTACACGACATCGTGGGTTTCGTGATCCTTGGCTTTCGTTGTGTACAAGTCAAGTCCCTCCGCTACCGCCGCGATTACATCTCGCTCCGTGAGGATGCCCAAGACCCTCCCTTCTTCGACTATGATCACCGATCCAACACCTCTCTCATGGATGATCTTTGCCACGTCGGAGAGGGAAGCTTCCCCAGAAGCAGTAACAAGGTTTCTCTGCATAATCGATCCAACTTCCATAAAGCCTCAAAACCTCCGCTTGGCCAGAGTGAATATGTCTGGTGCCTGCGGTATCATGTTACCTAACGACACACGCGCTCTAACAGGTGATGCACACTTCCTTTGAAGAAATGGACAACTCTGTAACCACAGACTCTGGCCTTGTTGCTTTGGTCATCTGCGCCTTCTGAGTACCCTACTCCCTCTGGCTATGTCCGAAGAACTTCGTCCGAACCTAAAGTCGATGCTGTCGGAGGCGAAAGATACCTCCGAGATAATGGTCGATCTAGCGTATGCAGCTCTTTTCTACTTATCACCTGACATCGCTGAAGAACTTGATCGCCTAGAGAAGAGACTCACAGAGCTCATTTTTGACATGAGAATTTTGTGTTTGGTAGCGGCGAGGTCTCGTGAAGACGCCGAGGGTATGGCCTCAGTTCTTCAGGTAGTGGGAGCGATCGAGAAGATCGCTAACGCAGCAGTAGACATCGGTCGGATCGTCACGAGAAACCTCGGAATTCCAGCTGGCCTCATTCGAGACTTGTCCCAGGCCGAGGAAGTTGTGACGAGGGCCAGAGTGCGAAGGAACTCTCAGGGATGCGGTGCCACCCTTCGGGACCTACAGCTACCGACAGAGTTCGGTGTGAGGGTTATAGCCATCCGACGGGGGGACGACTGGGTCTTCGATCCAGCCGGACCCGACGTGGTATCCGAGGACGACGTTGTTTTCATGCAAGGGCCTCCCGACGGGATCGCAGCAGTCAGGGAGCTGTTCGGTGCGCCTCCCCTGTCTCCTCCTCCTTACGACCCCGAGGAAGAGTTCACGGATTTGGGCCGAGCCATAGACGTTCTAGTGGAGATGAAGAACATCTCCGAGGCCGCCGTTGGCCTCGCATACTCAGCTTTGATGTTCAACGACAGGAGCCTTGCGGCCGAAGTCCGTCGTCTCGAAGAGCGCATGGACGAGATGCGAGAACAGCTAGAGCTATGGACTCTGAGAGCGGCAGCGGCGTCGATTGACCCGAGGCCACTTAGAGGCCTTTTACACCTCGGCGTGGCGAGCGAGTCGATCGGAGACGCAGCTGTCGATATGGTGTGGCTCGTAGAAGAAAACGAGGAAATCCACCCCGTTTTTGCGCTGTCAATGGGCGAAAGCGACGAAACGGTTATAAAGACCCGAGTGGCAGAAGACAGTCGAGCCGCTGGTTCGACGCTCGGAGACCTGCGCGTAGAGGTCGAGACTGGGGTGCGGATTTTAGCCATTCGGAGAAAGGCGCGGTGGATATACCGACCACGCGGCTTTACACGACTAGAACCGGGTGACGAACTTATAGGAGTGGGCCCCCCAGAAGGAGAGGAAAGTCTTGCATTCCTAGTCGGCTCCACCGCTACTGCAGCCCGATTTGACTGATGGCTAAACCTCTTCTATTCGTCATGATCGATACGGTTTTAACCGAAATTCAGCATTGCAACCCCAGATGGTTTCTGAGGGTGCCGCGTGAAGCCCTTCTTCTAGGCGGCTCCTAGAAGGTAGGATGCTGTTTTTGCTCCTCAGTCGATGTAATCCGGGCGTGCAAAAACCAGGCATGCGTTGTGTCCGCCAAATCCAAACGAGTTCGACATAACTACATTCACTTCTGCGTTGCGTGGCTTGTGGGGCACGTAGTCGAGGTCGCACTCTGGATCTGGATCGTCGAGATTAATCGTGGGCGGCAACATCTGAGACTGCAACGCCATCACCGACACAACTGACTCCAAGGCTCCTGCTGCGCCGAGAAGATGGCCTGTCATCGACTTGGTAGAACTTACTGGGATTTCGAAAGCGGCACTGCCCAACGCATTCTTGATAGCCATCGTCTCCGTCCTGTCGTTGTAAGGGGTCGAAGTCCCGTGGGCGTTTATGTAGTCAAGGTCAGATGCTCCAATACCTGCGTCCTCCAGGGCCGCCAGCATACAGCGCCGCGCGCCATCGCCCTCAGGATCCGGAGCAGTGACGTGGTAGGCATCGCTCGAAAGGCCATATCCCAGCACTTCGGCGTAGATGCGAGCTCCCCGAGCCAAAGCCGCTTCTCTTTCTTCTAAAACCAGGCAAGCTGCTCCCTCTGCTATTACAAATCCATCCCGGTTGCGATCGAAGGGCCGGCACGCCTTCTGAGGCTCGTCGTTCCTAGTGGACAAAGCCTTCATAGAGCAGAACCCACCGACCCCCAGACGACAGATTGCTGCCTCCACGCCGCCTGCTAGCACCACATCTGCGGCTCCTCGCCTTATCAACTCGGCTCCATCACCTACTGCATTGGCGGAGGCAGCGCATGCCGTTAGCACACAGCTGGATGGTCCCTTTAGCTCCAGGCGAATTGAAATTTGGCCGGCAATGAGGTTGGGGACGAACATTGGAATCAGATACGGGCTGAGTCTTGTAGGCCCCCTAGTGAACATCAGCTCGAACTGTTTTTCAAGTGTGGATATCCCGCCAATCCCAGACGAGAAAATCACGCCGGCACGATTGGGGTCGTAGCTCCCCTTGTCGAGTTTGGCATCGGCGTATGCATCGGTGGCTGCTGCGATCCCCATCTGGCCCGCGCGATCCAGATGCTTTGCGTCTCGGGGCTCGAAGTATTTCGATGGATCGAAGTCCCGGGCCTCGCCGGCTATCCGCGATGCAAGATCCGAGGCATCAAAGAGCGTGATCTCGCCGATCCCACTCTTGGATTGCATCATAGCTTCCCAGGTGGTCTCCACACTCGCCCCGAGGGGCGTGATTGCTCCCATTCCGGTTACTACTACCCGTCGCCTATCGCCTTTTACGTGACCCATTTCTCAACCCTCTGATTTCTATTTCATTTAGGTTGCTTCGAGATCCCGACCGCACAACGTAAGCCCCTTTTTTCAGAGAGACAGCTTAGAAGCAACCAAGTCGATCGCTTCACCCACGGTGGTAAGTTTCTCGGCCTCTTCGTCGGGGATCGTGATGCCGAACTCATCCTCGACAGCCATGAGCATCTCTACAACCCCCAAAGAATCGACCTTCAAATCGTCTCCGAACGTCGCATCTTTTTTGATCTGTTCCTTGGGGATCTCTAAGTGCGAAGCCATCAGGTCAATCAGCTTGGCTTCCAGCTCTGCTCTGTCCATATTCTCTCCTTTCTCGTTATTTTGGATCAGTTCCTCGTTCACTGTCTTCGGCGCCTAAAACTCGCTGCGCGCCACTCGACAGCTCAGAGCCCGCCATCGACCGTGATGACGGCACCGTTTATGTAGGACGCCTGGGGAGTGCAGAGAAAGCCCACTATTGGCGCTATATCGGAAGGGGCGCCTAAGCGCCCTACTCCAATTCGCCGTCGCACCTCCTCGATCAAATCCTCTGGCAGGTCCGAGGTCATTTCAGTTTCAACAAAGCCAGGCGCCACGACATTTGCAGTGATCCCCCTGGATCCGACTTCCCGGGCTATCGACTTTGCAAGTCCTATCATCCCGGCCTTCGAAGCCGCATAGTTGGCCTGTCCGGCGTTGCCCTGTAGTCCGGCCACAGAGGACACAAAAACGAATCGTCCCCACTTGTTGCGAACCATGGTCTTGAGACAGGCTCGGGTGACATAAAAGGCTCCAAAGAGATTGACCCTCATAACCTCTTCCCAGGCTTCGTCGGAGATTCTCATAGCGAGGCCGTCTCTTCGTATGCCCGCGTTACACACCACGATCGAGGGGTCGCCGAGAAGCGAACCTACCTCTTCGACGAGGGCTGAAGCGGCAGCCGACTCCGAAACATCGGCCTGAACTACCGCGGCTTTGCTGCCCTGTGCCTGCACTAGGGAAGCCGTCTCGGAAGCGCCACTCGCATCTTTCGAAAAATTGATAGCCACTGAGGCGCCGAGCTTGGCGAGCTCTGCGGCGATCGCCTGACCTATCCCCCGGCTGGCGCCCGTTACGAGTGCTACTTTGCTCTCGAGGGGTCGCTGCATGAAGTGCGTACTCATTGCGTACACCGTGCCCTTTGCTTCTCACTACCACCTGACGAGCGCCGAGCCCACCGACAATCCTGCGCCGAAAGCAACTAGCAATACCAGATCTCCTTTGTCGAGCCTCCCCTCCGAAACCGCTTCTGCCAAGGCTATTGGAATGGTCGCCGAGGAAGTGTTGCCGTACCGCTCAATGTTGCATACAACTTTGTCGTGAGAGAGTTCCAAGCGCTTGGCCAGTGCATCTATGATGCGCTTATTGGCCTGGTGAGGAACTACGAGCTGAATCTCGTCTAGTGATGTCTTGGTCTCGTCCAAAAGAGCTCTTACAGTTTGTTCCATACCTACGACCGCGCGCCGAAACACCTCCGCACCCTCCATCTTCAAGTAGTGGAGACGTGAATCGACAGTGTCATGCGATGCGGGACGCTCGGCCATTCCTCCAGGGACGGTTAGAAGCTCAATCGCGGAGGCATCTGAACTAAACTTGGAAGCCAAACACCCCTCTTCCCTAGATGACGGTTCTAAAACGATGGCGCCCCCTCCATCGCCAAACAAAACACAAGTCGAACGATCAGTGTAATCGGTGAATCGAGTGAGGCCTTCCGCCGCAACTACAAGAGCCCTCTCAGCTGCTCCCGTCGAAATCATGCTCGTTGCGATCTGGAGCCCATAGATGAACCCCACACAACCTCCGTTTACGTCAAAAGCGGCAGCCGTGTCGTTTCCCAAAAGGTGCTGGACAGAGTTGGCTGTTGCTGGGATCGACCTGTCTCCCGTGCACGTAGTGACCACAATCGTGTCGACTTCTCCCACATCAAGTCCCGCCTTCTCGAGTGCCTCCTTGGCTGCCTGCGCTCCAAGCTGAGAAGGCTTTTCTCCCTCAGAGAGGACATGTCGCTCTATGACACCAGTTCGTGAGCGAATCCACTCGTCGGAGGTTTCTACGATTTGTTCTAAGTCGCTGTTGGTGAGCACTCGCGGCGGGACCGCCATACCCCAGCCAGTAATGGCAGCGAAGCAATTGTTCGGGGTCATAGCGATTCGCTCCTTGTCAACAACAGTGCGCGCTCGAAATAGTGACGGTGGCCGCCGTCGGTATATATGCGCCGGATTCGGATGTCACTCGATTAGACGCCTCACCCATCTACGGTCTCCACCGTGGGATTGGACGCGGAAGCGAACGTTTCGATCCTCACGATTCTCGCAGCGTTACCTGTTCGCTCTTTGTTATTCGCTAGAAGACAGCGCCTGGCAAGGCCGGCCATTGTATCCGAAGGCCCAAAACACACAAAGGCCGAGACCCCTGCGGTTTCCAGGTTCTGAAGAGTCTGCTTCCACCTGACGGGTTCTACCAGCTGGCGAGCAAGCAGCTTGGGAACCTCTTCTGGAGAAGGATATGGCTGAGCAGTCACGTTCGACCATACTGTCACAGGTGAGGACTTGAAATCGACCTTACTAACAGCATCGGATAGCAACTTCAAGGCCGGCTCCATGAGCGGTGTGTGGCACGCTCCTGCCACATCCAGCATCACTGCCCTGCGCGCACCAAAATGTCTAGGATTGGCTAGAGCCTGCTCCACTTCGGCTATATCTCCCGATATCACCACTTGCCCAGGACAGTTGAGATTGGCCACCCAAACTGCGCCGCCTCGAGATCGCCGCTCAGCACAGACTTCTTCGACTCTCTTTTCCTCTGCCCCGAGTAACGCAACCATGGCCCCTTTCGTCATTGCGCACGCCATTTTCATAGCCTCGCCTCTGGTAGCGACGAGTTCGAGACCTTCCGCAAAAGTGACCATCTTCGAGGCGACTAAGGCCGTGTACTCGCCGAGGCTATGGCCGGCAGCGCTACCGAACGAAAAGCCATCTGCAGTCTCGCTTATCTCGGCCACAGGAGGATCGGAATGAATGGATAAGAAGTTGGCATCTCCATCTAGACAGCCAGATGCAGTTAGCAGGGCAAGGGAAGTAACAAAGATAGCTGGTTGCACGAACGCGGTGTCGCTAAAGCTTCGGCTGTCGGCTTCTCTAAGCGCTCCCAAAAGGTCATAGCCCAGAACGCGTGATGCCTCCTGAAACAGATCCATTGCAGGCGGGCACTTCTCGACCGCCTCGACCATCCCCTGGAACTGGCTTCCCTGCCCCGGAAACAACAGAGCCGTCGTAGACGCCCGCTGGCTACCAGTACTCATTCGCACTCCCTGGACCCTGAAGCGGTAGACAACACCCCTACGGCAACTGCGCACTGGTACCGCGCGTCACCCCGCTAAATTTACACCACCTAGGGAGACGTATCTTCCCCGATGAAGCGAGGCTTTGTCACATCTAATCGCCTCTTTCTTATTTGCTCTATGCCTAGCTGAGCTCGTTGGAGAGGATCGCCATTTGAATGAAACAAATGCCGGACCGCTAGTTGACAACGTGTCGGAGTGTCTCACCCAGAATCGCCGCCGCTATATTCGAGGCTGTAACTTGCATGATGCGGCGTCTGGACTCGTCCGTAACCCCTGCTACGTGAGGCGTAACGATTACGTTCTCCAGAGAAAATAGCGGATGATCCGGCGGCGGCGGCTCTTCGGCAAAGACGTCGATGGCAGCGCCCTTGATGACCTTATTTTTTAGAGCCTCCACCAAAGCCTCCTCGTCGACAACCTCTCCCCTAGCCACGTTGATAAGGTAACCACGCTTTCCAAGCTTCGACAGGGCAGAGGCATCTATGAGGTGGTGTGTGTCTGGCGTGAGAGGCACGTGGAGAGAGACTACATCGGATCTAGACAGGAGTTGATCAAGGTCGCAACGGGACACTCCCAGTTCTTCTTCTATTTCCTGAGACGCAGGGACCACGTCGTAGTAGATAATTTGGCAACCGAAGCTTTTGAGTCGGCGAGCCACCTCTTTGCCTATACGCCCGAACCCGACTATCCCCCACGTTTTGCCGGCTAGCTCTAAACAACCCACCGACCCCACAGCCATCTGCGGCCACTCGCCCGCCCTCGTGTGAGCGTCGGCCCAAAACAAGCTTTTCAGAAGAGCGAGGCCGACCATTACCGTGTGCTCTGCGACAGATACGTCGTTAGCGCCACCAGTGTTCGCTACGGGAATACCCTTCCTTCTAGCGGCCTCAATATCTATCTGTTGATATCCCGCAGATGGCTGCTGAATGAGCTTGCACTTTTCCAGCCTACCCACGACCTCGGCATCAATGGGAATCTCGAAAGTGTAATCACCAAGGAGAATATCGGCCGACGGGGCCAGCTCCAACACCGCCTGTTTGGTACGCTCGGGCAAGGTCAGGACCTCGACAGCAATGTCCGTTCGCTGACGCTCGGCGAGAGCCGACTCTATTAGTCCTTTTATGATTAGCGCCGGTAGGGGCGCCGTGGAAACAATCGTCGTCAACGGTTCCTCCTTACTTGTAGTACACCACAAGGTATGGAAAAGTCGAAAGCGCCACAGTTCTCAGGTCGGGTTCAAGATTCGCTTTCCTTGCGACACATCGGATACGACACGAAACGGCCACACCTGTGCCGCCATCGATTGCTCTAGCCGCTCCGTTTTCGCCTCAGCGCGCGTGGCGGTTGAAAGCAGTACTGCTACGCCGTGTACATTAGCAGGGACCGCGAGGTGAACTGATTCCAACTCCGGCCGATCTAGGATCTCACATAACCAGGGAGGTGTTCGACAGTGGGAGTGATAAGAGCGCGTCGGTCGTGTCTGTCGGTGCCTGGCTCCAGTCCCAAGATGATGGCGAAAGCCCCGACTCTTACTGCAGACGAGGTTTTTCTCGATTTGGAGGACTCCGTCGCACCCGCAGCTAAAGAAGAGGCCCGGCCCCAGGTCATAGAAGCACTGAAATCGGGTGAATGGGGAGACAAAACAGTAGTCGTTCGAATCAATGCGATAGACACGCGCTTTGCCTATAAAGACTTGATCGAGATTGTAGAAGCTGCCGGCGACGTCATCGATTGCATCATGATTCCCAAGGTGCAATCACCTAACGACGTCACCTTCGTCGACACCACTCTGCGCATGATAGAAGACACGATTGGCCTAGAAAAACGCATAGGGATAGAGGCTCAAATTGAGAACCCCAAAGGGCTCAAAAACATTCACGACATCGCTCAAGCGTCCGATCGGCTGGAAACTTTGATATTTGGACCGGGAGACATGGCGGCATCGATGGGAATGCCACACTTGACCGTCGGTGACATCGTCGAGGACTACCCCGGTGACCACTGGCACTGGGTTCTTATGGAGATATTGAGCGCCGCTCGATCCGCGGGTTTGCAGGCTATCGATGGTCCCTACGCGAAAATCAGAGACCTAGACGGATACAGAGTTGTTGCTACCCGCTCTCGTATGCTCGGCTTCGACGGAAAGTGGGTCCTTCACCCAGACCAGATTCCAATAGCTAACGAGATATATACCCCTGATCAAGATGCCTACGAGAGGGCAGAAGCAATTCTGGAAGCCTACGAGAAAGCCACGACCCTTGAGCGTCGAGGCGCTGTCATGTTCGGGGATGAGATGATCGACGAGGCTAGCCGCAAAATGGCCGCAGTTACTGCAGAGCAGGGCCGCCGTGCAGGCCTTGTCCGTCAAAAAACTCTCGCAGACTTCATCGGGCAAGAGTAGAAGTTGCTCAGCCCGTATCGGCGACAAGAGGAGGATGATTCAGGTGCTTTTCGAAGACACGGAAGACCTGACTGACTTTCAAAAAGAAATCGTTGCTACCGTACGCGACTTCGTAGACAAGGAAGTCATCCCAGTTGCTGACGAGCTTGAGCACTCTGATACCTTTCCAGACAAAATCGTCGAGCAAATGAAAGAAATGGGGATATTCGCGCTAACGGTCCCCGAAGAGTACGGAGGGCTAGGGGAAGGTCTTCTGACTTACGTGCTCGTCGTTATGGAACTATCCAGAGGCTGGATGAGCCTTGCGGGAATTATAAACACTAACTTCATTGACATTTACCTCATCAACACTCATGGGACAAAGGATCAAAAAGAGAGGTTTTTGCCGCGAATAGCAGCTGGTGAGATCCGCGGGGCATTTTCGATGTCAGAGCCGGGAGCAGGATCAGACGTAGCGTCAATTAAAACGAAAGCTAGACGCGAGGGCGATGTGTATGTGATCGACGGCGAAAAAATGTGGGTTACTAATGGGCTAAGGTCTGGGTTTGTCGCAACTCTTGTAAAGACAGATCCAAAGGCCGATCCACCCTACAAGGGCATGAGCGTGTTCTTGGTTGAAAAAGAACCAGGTGTGGAGAAATTGGATGGCCTTACGGTAACACCCAATATTGACAAGATGGGATACAAAGGCGTGGAGACGACGGCATTGATATTCGACGGATATAGATGCCCTGCAGAAAATCTACTTGGAGGTGAAGAAGGGCGTGGATTCTATCAAATGATGGACAGTATAGAAGTGGGGAGAGTGAATGTGGCCGGCAGGGCAGTGGGGCTTGGAATGAGGGCATTTGAGGAGGCAATTCGCTATGCGCAGCAGCGTGAGGCCTTCGGCAAACCAATTGCGCAACACCAAGCTATTGCACACAAGCTAGCTGAGATGGCGACTCAGTTAGCGGCAGCGAGGGCACTCACAATCAATGCTGCGCGAAAAAAAGATGCTGGGGGAAGGGCAGATCTAGAAGCGGGTATGGCGAAGTTGTTTGCATCGGAGGCCTGTCACAACATCGTCACAGATTCTCTAAGGATACATGGCGGGTATGGATACTCGAAGGAGTTTACTATCGAGCGTCTTTACCGGGATGCTCCCTTTCTACTAATAGGTGAAGGCACCAGCGAAATCCAAAAAAACATCATCTCGCGACAATTGCTCAAACGGTACAAAGTAGACACGTAAAATTGCATTTTATAGTTGGCTTGGCCAGCTGAGCTCTGGCTCAAAAACGTGGGAAAAAGGTGCTGGTCTAGGATACGGAGTTGTAAGGATCGAAAATGGGGTTCGGAAGGTACTTAGAAGACTTTGAGGTAGGGGCCGTATACAAACACTGGCCTGGAAAGACGATAACAGAATACGATGATCACCTCTTTTGCATGATCACAATGAATCACCACCCACTCCACATTGACTCTAGGTATGCAGAGAACGAAACGCAGTTCAAACGCAATGTCGTTGTAGGAAATCTCGTGTATTCCCTAGCGTTGGGTATGAGCGTTCCGGACGTGTCCGGGAAAGCAATTGCAAACCTAGAAATTGAATACTTAAGGCATCCGGCGCCAGTCTTTCATGGCGACACTATCTATGCCGAAACGGAAGTGCTTGAAGTAAAAGAGTCAAAATCAAAGCCGGACCGCGGAGTCGTCAAAGTAAAGACCATCGCATACAAGCAGGATGGCACGGTTGTGTGCGAGTTTGTGCGGCGCGTAATGGTGCCGAAGCGCTCCGCTTACCCTAACGAGCAACCTGGTAGGCCCGAACCCAAAACCGAGGAAGTTGGCTGAGACAAGCTCCTGCCGAAATCGAGAGCATAGCGCGCAACCATCTTGGCAAGAGAGCTTCTATCACTATGATCGAGGAGTGATTTCCTTCCTAACCTGATCGCCGCTCGAAGCCGCCAGATCCGCTTCGACCATCATCTTCACTAACTCCTCGAAAGAAACTGTCGGTTCCCATCCCAAAACAGTTCTCGCCTTCGTCGGGTCGGCTCTTAGCTCTTCTACATCCGCGGGTCTCATGTACCGTTCGTCTACTGCTAGGTACTTTTCGTAATCGGAGATTCCGATGTGAGCCAAGGCCAGCCTGGCAAAGTCAGTGACACTGTGCGACTCGCCAGTCCCTACTACGTAGTCGGACGGCTCGTCTTGCTGAAGCATCAGCCACATCGCCTTTACGTAGTCGCCGGCGAAACCCCAGTCGCGGCGGGCGTTCAAGTTACCCAATACAATCTTGTCCGCTCTTCCCGCAGCGATATCAGCAACGGCTAGCGAGATTTTCCGGGTCACGAACTCTGGCCCCCGGCGAGGGGACTCGTGGTTGAATAAAATCCCGCTGCACGCAAACATTCCGTATGCCTCTCTGTAATGAACCGTTGCGTAGTGGCCCATTGCCTTGGCTATCGCGTACGGGCTGCGAGGGTGGAAGGGAGTGAGCTCATTTTGGGGCGTCTCTCTTACCTTCCCAAACATTTCGGAAGAGCTCGCCTGGTAGAAACGAACATTCCCTCCCGCACCTTGATACCTGCGAACTGCCTCCAACATTTTGTGGACTCCCAGGCCTGTGATAGCGTATGTAAGCTCTGGCTGCTGAAAAGAGACGTGGACGTAACTGATGGCGGCGAGGTTGTATACCTCGTCGGGTTGAGATTCTTCAAGGACTGACAGCAAAGAAGAAAAATCCGTCAGATCGCCGAATACCAGCTTGACCTCGGGAACCGTCTCTTTCACGATAGAGACTTTTGGATTCGCCTGGCCACGCACCATCCCGTAGACCGTATAGCCTTTCGACAGCAAAAACTCCGCAAGATATAAGCCATCCTGGCCAGTTATCCCGGTGATAAGTGCAGTCGGCATCCTACCCCGCTATCTCCTCAACACCGTTCCGGATTGATATGGCCGCTTGGGAAGGGGATCCACTCCTTGGTCGAGTAATAACTCTGCAGAAACCCGCTCAACGGAAACATCCACAGGTTTTACCTTTACGTACTTGCCCACAGTGCCTACAGGACCCGAGGTCTCAATCTTTACGTAATTGTCAGTGATACCGAAAAGGGAAGGTGCGACTCTTTGAGTTGCCGCACCCGAACTATCGGAAATACACCCTGATTCGGCTGGACCATGGCCCTCTATGAGCACCCCTTCTATAAGTCCTGCTTTTGCTTGCAGTTGGTGGAATTCAAGCCTAAGCTTGTCTCCTAACTCCCTCAGAGTCTTCGACCGTGCCCGTTTTTCATCCTCGGGTACTTGGTCTTCCCGCGAAGCCGCGGGAGTTCCTTCCCGCGGGGAGTAACGGAAAACATGCACCTTGGCGAAGGCAACACGCTCCACTATGTCCAGCGTGTTGCCAAATGCGACCAGGGTCTCTCCGGGAAAACCTACCATCACGTCTGTCGTGAGAGCAACTCCGGGGATTTTTTCTTTGATAGCGCTGACCACCTCCAAGTACCTCTTGGAGTCATATGGCCTTCCCATCGCGTCAAGCACTCCGTCGTCTCCCGATTGCAGAGGGATGTGGAGGTGCCTACAGAGTCGTGGCTCGCAAGCAATCAGTTCAACGAGACGCTCGTCTATAGAGGTCAGCTCTATCGAGGAGAGTCTGATCCTAAGGCTCGAGGGGAGCGACTCAAGCAAGCGGCAGACCAACTCATAAAGACCCACTCCTGTTCCAGAGTCGATCCCGTACCTGCCAAGATGCACTCCAGAAAGTGTCAGTTCGACTGCTCCTCGCTCCGCAAGAGAAACTCCGGCCGACACAACGTGTTCGATGTCTCTGGAATCGAGATCCCCTCGCGTGTAAGGCACTATGCAAAAAGTACACATCTCGTCACATCCGCTTTGAACCTTCAAAATCACACGGGGAGGGACTTGCGGCATACACGACGACAGCTGAAGCGTGCGAGGGAAGTATTGGTTTTGCAGGAAACCTACGATGGAGTCCTTCCCCTTGTTAGGAATGACATCGTCTACGCCGTCTACCGCTCTAACCTCCTCCGGTGCAGCAACCGCATAACATCCCGTCACTATGAGGCGGGCATTGGGATACTCCCTAGCGGACCTCGAGATCAAGCGGCGAGATGATCGCGTCGAATCCGAAGTGACAGTACAGGTGTTTACGATTACGACATCGGGGGTGTCGTTTGGCTCCGCCAGCTCGAACCCGGATGCCAAAAGCCCTTCCTCTATCTCGAAGCTTTCAGCCTGGTTCAGCCGGCACCCCAGTGTTCGTAGAAGAATTTTGGGCATATCTATCCTCTGTTCGCTTCGAAAGCGACTTTTCCCGCCTATCTCCGCCTTCGACGGATTTTTGCTCTCCTGCCTACACATGTGTGGGCAGGGGCTATCATTGACGCGGCCCCGCCTATCTGGGCGCATGGGCGTTGCGGCGCCCAGCGACAACACCCATTTGCACCAAATGGCGGAGGAACTCTTCTTCGTCCATATCCAAAAAAGCAGCGATAGCTTTGATGTCCTCTCGCCTGATTGCTATCTCCGTCTCATCGAGACTGCCCCGATCGATGCGAATCCGGTTTACATATCGCTCTACTATTCGGGCCTCTGGGTCTTGAGCAGTCTCCAGCGCCACCAAGTCGAGCCTCAGAGTGTCAGCGTCAGGTGTACGAAGCCCGGGTGTGTGAACGTGCTCGTCTTCGGTAGGCAGGAGCTCTTCCAAAGTCACCCCGTAATACTCCGCTAACCTGGCTAGCCTTGGAACGCTAATCGAACGCTCCCCTCTCTCATATGCGCCTACCACGGAAGCCTTAAACTCACCTTTACTGCGACGCTCTACATCACCCAAGGAAAGGCCGCTCTGTTTACGGATACTCCTAAGACGCTCTCCCAAGCGCCTAGAAAAATCGGGGGGCTTACGCATTTTTTGAAGAAGTTTCTCCTCTCAAGCCATGTTTGATCGCGAGATACACCGAAATATGATCACGCTTTGGACATCGTAGTCCTGCTATAAGATCCTCGCCGCTTGCCTCATTCAAATGCACTGGTCTACTAAATTGTCCAGCCGGCTCATTCTCAGATCCTCTTCTGTGCGGTCTCGGCACTATGATCATGTTTTAGTACACGCTCTCTTCGGATCTCGGCTATCCGTTCCAGCAGGGCCCGCTCCTCTGGATCCAATTCTGAAGGTATCACGACCCTCACCTTGATCACGAGATCGCCACGGCCGCCCCTATCGAGACGAGGAACACCGTGGCCAACGAGCCTAAGCTCTTCCCCGTCGGATACACCTCCCGGAATCCGCACGCGCAAGTCGCCGTCGAGAGTAGGGACTAGGACCTCGGTTCCCAGGACAGCTTGGACATAACTTATCACTACGTCGTAGAACAAGTCTGCACCGGAGCGTTTGAGTACAGGGTGAGGTCGAACTCGAACGCTAATGTACAAGTCGCCCGAGGGACCACCCCGAACTCCAGCATGCCCACGGCCGGGAACTCTTAACTGAGTCCCGTCCTCGATTCCTGGTTGAATAGGAACGGTGAGCTTCTCTTTGTGCAGAATTCGTGACTCGCCGCCACACTTTTTGCACGGCTCTACAACTACTGTGCCCTCTCCCTCGCATTCCGGGCACAGATAGCTAGTAATCATGCTTCCTAGGAGAGAGCGCCGGCGCTCTGTGATTTCGCCAGTACCGCTACACGCGGTGCAGGTCGCTCTCTTCGACCCTAGCTCCTCACCCGTGCCTTTGCACTCGTCACACTCGACCCACAACTCCAAATCGTCGAGGGTGAGTTCGGCACCGACTACAGCCTGCTCGAAATCAATCTCGACCTCGACTACGACATCTCTCCCTGGCTCCCCACTTCGGCGGGCGCGCCTTGCTCGTCTCGCGCTCGAACCAAAAGCAGAGGAAAAGAAATCCTCGATGATGTCGTTCAATGGGGCAAAAGGATCGTATCCGCCAGCTCGGAAACCGCCGAATCCAGATATATCAGTGGTTCCGAAAGCGTCATACTGAGCTCTTTTTTTCGGGTCGGAGAGGACCTCGTACGCCTCGTTTATCTCCTTGAACTTGTCCTCTGCGGATGGATCGTCTTTGTTAGCATCCGGGTGGTACTGACGAGCCAGTCGGCGATAGGCTCGCTTGATTTCGTCCTGAGATGCTTTGCGCGACACGCCTAGGATTTCGTAGTAGTCCTTCATACCGACACTCGCCTTCGAGATGTGGAAACTAAAGCAAATGCGCAGCCGGACAAAAAGGACTACCCGTAGGCCGCCACAAGCCAGTCGCCTATGCGCGACGAGATCTCTCGCACAACCGGCATAACTCGCGCGTAGTTCATCCTCGTAGGCCCGACGACACCGACCGATCCGACAACTTTGGAGTCAGCAACGATACTCCCAGCCACTACCGAGCACGATCTTAGGAGTCTAGACGGATTCTCCGAGCCAATGAAGACGCTAACAGACCCGCCCCCTGAGAGGAGCTTCAGTGCAGATATAACCGGCTGTTGCTCCTCCAGTGCTCTAAGAAACTCTTCGAAATCGTGCCACTCGTTGGTGGGCCACTTCCTCGCAACCCATGAAGTACCCCCCACGAAATATGGAATCGGAAATCGCTGTACGTCAGCGAACTCGCTCGCGATAACCCCAAAGAGGTGAAATGTCTCTTCCCGTAGTCCAGGGTCGTCGCCAACGCTTTCTCTCAAACTCTCGAAGGCCCGCGCCACGCTCAAAATAGGAGTGCCCCTCAATGACCTACAAGCTCGATAGGCTCGCTCTGCTGCCCTTGGAGAGAGAGGGCGATTCAGGCTGAGACTCTTCGCCACCGCGCGCCCAGAAGAGGTGACGAGGCTCACTAACACTAACTCGTCAGAAAGAAGCGAGAGGTGGACGTCTCTCAGAGTCTCATCCTCTGGATATGGCCCTACTACCACCGTCGCTTGTTGAATCGCGTCGGATACGAATCGCGAGATCGTCTGCAGCAACTCCTCTATTTTGCCGGTGCGATGAGCGAACAACCGGTGCACGGTTGCGCTCCACGACCGGGGAAGAGATTGCTCCCTCAGCAGATAATCTACGTAATAGCGATAGCCCTTCACTGTCGGTACCCGGCCTGCCGAGGTGTGGGGCTGATCAATAAGCCCCTGCGCCTCTAAAACTCGCATCTCGTTTCTAATGGTGGCCGCCGAGACGCCGAGTCTAGCGCGTCTGGCAACCGCGACAGAGCCTACTGGCTTCTCGGTCTCGGTATATAGCTCCACAACGGAAGCGAGAATTTTCTCCTT
The DNA here is from genome assembly GCA_040289475.1 of Acidimicrobiia bacterium. NCBI lineage: Bacteria > Bacillati > Actinomycetota > Acidimicrobiia > Acidimicrobiia bacterium. The sequence continues at coordinate 100,122 of PSLF01000003.1, forward strand.
ACGAGGGTCCAGTCGTTCGAGTTTCATCTCAGTCAAGCCTGTTTAACGTCCGCAAGCCCATCACCGCTGTAATTACTCGACGAACTCGAATCGAAATCTTACTCACGGTCCTAGCCGAAAACCAGGCCTCGCAAGCGATTTTATCAATCGTGTAGCTAGAGTGATAACAAACATCTGGCACGCTCAACCGGAGCAGCAAGCTTAGCCCCCCAACTACCCTGCTTCGATGAGATCCTGTGCCACTGCGACAACCACCTCGTTCAGGAGCGCCATCCCTTTGTGAGTGGCACGCAGGCGACCCCTTTCCATAGCTATCAAGCCCGAGGCTACAAGCCTCTGGGTCCGTACGCCTCCCACAAACGAGTCGGGGATGTCGATTCCTACCGACCTCCTCAACCCCATAAACACTCGGTCCATAACGAGAGTCTCGTCGTCCAGCGATTCTTTTCCAGCGGGAAGTGCCTCCTCCCACACGGCCTGGATATAGCAAACAGGATGTCGGGGATTCCAATACCTTGAGGTGCCGTCGAACGAGTGGGCTCCCGAGCCGAATCCCTTATACCGCCCGAATCCCCAGTAAATAAGATTGTGAAAACACTCGAAGCCTGGCAAAGCCCACGACGAAACCTCGTAGCGCCGGTAACCGGCGTCCTCCAAGAAGTTGGCTGCTAATTGCATCTTGTCGGCTTGATCGTCGGGATCCGGTGGCTGCGCCTTTCCCAACGCAACCTTTCGATAAAGTGGCGTGCCTCGCTCCAAACTTAACGCGTAGCAGGAAATGTGCTTGGGTCCACATCGCACAGCTTCCTCGAGTGTGCGTTCCCACGAAGAGAGGGTCTCTGAAGGAGAGCCGTAGATAAGGTCGATGTTGAAATTCGTAATACCGGCGGCGTCGAGGGAATCGATAGCAGCGTACACCGCCTCGGTGCTGTGAGTCCTATCGAGGTATCTAAGTACGGATGGATCGAAAGACTGCACACCTAAAGACACGCGACTGACGCTCCAGCGCGCCAACTCTTTCGCCTTGGCTCTGTCCAACGAGTCGGGATTGGCTTCCACACTCACTTCCAAGGGGCGGGTATCCAGCAGTGGTGCCACCGCTTCCCCAAGACAGTCCGGAGCGATCAAAGTCGGCGTACCACCGCCTATATAAAGCGTGGTCCCCGCCTTCGTTGGGCCCTCTAACGTCGACGCATCTGAACTAAAAGAATGTTGACTACGAGCTGCCGATAAACGAATATCCGTCTCCCCACAATAAGAGGAGAACCTATCGATCTCGTAGCGCAGCGCTCTCAGATATCGATCCGAGATACCTTCTAGTCCTTCAAAAGTTGCAAAGTCGCAGTAACCGCAGCGGCGTGCACAAAATGGAATGTGGACATAAAAGCCAAAAAGAGATGAGGCGAACTCGGCTTTATCCACAAGATCTTCAAAAAGATCAAATTCACCGTGTCTGGAAGGTAGGTCAGAGCTTGTATTAGAGTCACGCCCAGTCTTACTAGAACGTTTCACCTTTGGCGAGCGCCTTTTATCTCGTCGATGGCCATAACCGCGGTGAAAGCTTCTTGGGGTATCTCCACCTGGCCTATCATCTTCATCCGTTTCTTGCCCTCCTTCTGGCGCTCTAAAAGCTTGCGTTTTCTAGTTACATCACCTCCATAACACTTGGCGAGAACATCCTTTCGTTTGGCCTTTATGGTTTCCCTAGCTATTACCCTGTTTCCAACAGCAGCTTGCAGTGCTACATCGAAGAGTTGGCGAGGAACCACCTCCTTTAGCTTTTCTACAATTCGTTTGCCGTAGGAGTACGCCTTTTCCTTGGCGACAATGGCAGAAAAAGCATCGACAGGAGTGCCCGCTACCAAGATGTCGACCTTTACTAATTCCGCTCGCTCGTATCCTGCTGGCTCGTAGTCGAGAGAGGCATACCCCCGGCTACGAGACTTAAGCTGGTCGTTGAAGTCGAAGACCACCTCTGAAAGGGGAAGTATGTAAACGAGCTCGACTCGGTCCTTCGAAAGATATCGGAAATCGACCTGACGTCCACGGCGCTGCTGGCATAGATCCAAGAGTGCTCCAGAAGCCCACGCCGGGCCCAGCATGGTAGCCCTCACTACTGGTTCTTCCACATGGTCGACTTCAGGACCGGTCCGCCACTCAGCAGCGCTTTTAGCCAGAAGTACCCTGCCATCCTTCATATGAATCCTGTACTCGACCGTGGGTGCGGTGGCTAGTAACTGGATCCCATACTCCCTCGAAATGCGTTCTTTCAAGATGTCCATGTGTAAAAGGCCCAAAAACCCGCAGCGGAATCCAAAACCCAACGCCTGAGAGGTCTCAGGCTCGAAGCTGAACGAGGAGTCGTTTAGGGAAAGCTTTTCCAGCGCTGCCCGGAGATCTGGGTACTGATCGCCGTCGAGAGGATACAAACCGCAGAAAACTAGCTGCTTTGGTTCCCGGTAACCCGCAAGAGGCTGCGGTGCCGGTCGTTCGGAGGATGTGATAGTGTCACCGACCTTGGCAGCCTGGACAGACTTGATGCCAGCTATGACGTAGCCGATTTCCCCGGGGACGAGCCGGTCTACAGGGGTCATGTAGGGTGAAAATACCCCGACTTCTTCTACAGAGAAAGTCTTCTGCGTCGCCATAAGCTTTATAGATGTTCCTACTTCGAGAGTCCCCTCGACCACTCGCACCGTGCATACGACGCCGCGGTACTTGTCGTAGTAGGAGTCGAATACTAAAGCCCTAAGAGGCTGCTCAGGATCCCCCCCAGGGGGCGGAATGTCGGCTATAACTCGCTCTATAAGCCCTCTAACTCCCTCACCAGTCTTTGCGCTAACCCGCACCACTCGCTCTGGATCAATGCCCAAAAGAGAACCTACTTCTTCAGCTACTTCTTCAGGTCGGGCCACAGCTAGGTCGATTTTGTTCACTGCGGGCACGATTTGGAGACCTGCCTCGAGGGCCATGTAGCAATTGGCGAGAGTCTGTGCCTCTACTCCCTGAGCCGCATCGACGAGCAGTACAGCGCCTTCGCAGGATGCCAACGAGCGTGATACCTCATAGGCGAAATCTACGTGCCCTGGAGTGTCGACCAAGTTCAAAAGGTATATCCGGCCGTCGCCAGCCTCATAGGTCATCCGGACAGTCTGGGCCTTTATCGTTATCCCCCGCTCGCGCTCCAAGTCCATGGTGTCAAGAAATTGCTCACGCATCTGCCGCTCAGGTATCAGTCCGGTGAGCTCTAAGAGTCGGTCGGCAAGCGTCGACTTGCCATGATCGATATGGGCAATAATGGCGAAGTTTCTAATATGGAGACGGTTTTTCAAACGATACTCCAACTCTTTGAGCTGATAGCATCTAAAGCTCGCCGAAAGATCTAGGGGATGGCGAAGTGGCAAACATAAAGTCTCAGATCAAGCGCATCCGACAAAACGAAAAGCGGCGCCTGCGCAATAAGGCTGTGCGCTCGGAAATAAAGACTCGCATAAAGAGAGTCAAAGCCGCTGTATTGGAGGGAGACAACCAGGCACTCGAAGAGAAACTACGAGTCGCCACCAAACGCATCGATAAGGCTGCCTCAAAGGGCATCATTCACAAAAACAAGGCTGCACGGCTCAAATCCCGGCTTCATCGCTTCGTGTCAAAAGCTCACGCTGAATAAGATGTGCAAGGGGGTTCTTCGAATACGAGGCACAAACATGCTTCCTGAGCAAGTGAAGCCTCACGCCTCGGATAGCGCATTTGGTGTGAGAACTCAAGCGTAGCTGTTTTAATTTCACTTGCCCGAAAATGCCCAGCAGGTCGGCAGCCCCAGCAAGTATTTATTCCAGCGAGCTGACTTTCGAAAGGTCATGTTTTCCTCGAGATCGTGCGCGTGGGAGCCGAGACGACTTGGTTCGACCTTCCTCCTAGCAATTCGCAGACCTCGACAACTAGCTTTTCCAAAACGATACGAGGATCCAAGCCAGAGTCCCCCTTCATGTCCAGTTCCGCCTGTGCCAAGGTCACCAACAGCTTCTTCGATCCAGAGGCACCAAGCCTGCGCGCCAGCGACGAGATTCGAGACCTTACAGAGGGGGGAAGCTTCATTGAGGCCAAAAGCTCCTTATGTGTTACGGGAGCGAGGGCCAGATATGCAATGCGCCTGCAGCTTGTGTACAGCATCGCCAAAACTTGCAACGGGTGGTACCCTCCGTCCAGAAACCCTTCCAGACTCATTAGGGCAGTAGATACGTCTCCGCGCTCCACTGCCTGAATGAGCACCCAAGGAGGATCATGACGAGCCGGATCAAAAATCCTTTCTAAATCGGACAACCCTAGGCGGTTTTTTGATTCTCCACTCGGATACGCGTCAGCGAGCTGGGCTACTGCTGATTTCAATGCATTCACATCACCACCTGCTACAGCCGCCAGATATGCAGCTGCATCGGATGCAAGACTCAGGCCAGCTTCTCGTGCTAGTTCTATCACGAAGCGAGGCAAATCCGTATACGAAAGGCGCTCTACAGACTCGATGCGCGCACCAGCCGCTTCGAGTATTCGTCGGGCTCTTTGAGAGGGAGCGCGTTCACAACAGATCACAACAACCGCTGGGGGGGACGGGACTCTCTCGGCAACCTCGGCACCAGAAATCCACTCAAAGACGCGCTGTGCGTCGGTGACATCCAAAGTCCTACACTGCACCACGATCGCTCGGGGCTGGCCCGTAAGAGAGGGCGTGGCCGCAGCCCTGAGAGCTGAAAGGAGAAGTTCCGATCCCTCAAATTTCTCCACCAGCAGCTCGTTTGATGTACTCGATACTATTTTCCCCTCGAAAGAAGCGGTAAAACTTGCCAACAGTTCTCGTACCGCTGTAACCCTGGTAGATTCGTCCTCCCCCTCCACGACGATGACCCTCGGGCTAGGTGGATCCGGCTTTTCGTTACGAGACTCGACACCTTTCACGAGCGTAAGATCGCTTCCAGCATCTTCATAGCGAGCTTTACTTCGGCTACATTGTGAACCCGAACGAGCCGAGCGCCCTTTGCGACAGCGTATGACACCGCCGCCAATGTAGGAACGAGACGCTTTTCCACCGGTAGTCCCAAGGTAGCCCCGATGAAAGGCTTGTTGGAAGCTGACACGAGCACTGGGTATCCCAACGAGGTGATCGAAGACGTAGCTTCTAGAAGAGCCAGACTCTGCGCTGGGGACTTGCCAAGATCTAAGCCGGCGTCCAAAACGATACTGCGTGGATCGACGCCGACCTCAACCGCGTATCTGACTCGATCCGCGAGGAACTCTAACACCTCGGCCACAACATCTTCATAGTGTGGACTTGGGTTAGGTACCCTCGGTTTGCCTTTGATGTGAGTAATGACTAATGCTGCGCCCTTGGCTGCAGCGACACTTGCCATCTCAGGATCGGCGAGGCCCGATATATCGTTCACAATTTGGGCTCCGGCTTCGAGAGCCGCCGAGGCAACCTCAGCTACGAATGTGTCGACTGACACAATGGCTCGCTTTTCTGCAGCAAGCCTTTGTATAACAGGACACACCCGGTCGATCTCTTCTTGTGGCGAGACATGATCTCCAGGACCCGCTTTCTGCCCGCCTACATCGACTATGTCCGCGCCTTCTTCGATCATGCGCTCGGCGCGCCGCAAAGCTGCATCGAGCTCGAAGTAGCGGCCTCGGTCGTAGAACGAATCAGGAGTGCGGTTCAAAATCCCCATGACCAATATTCGGGATTGGAGGTCGAGATCCTCGTCTCCGACCCTCAATGAAAACGGCGACCTAATCGCACCCTCACCGTTCACGAGCTGCTTCGATTCGGAAATCAAGCTAGAATCACGCCTTGTAGCACCGCTTTCGGGTTCTAATACATCAAAAGATTTAATTGGTCGTTCATCTTGCCTCATTCGACCTTACGGAACATTGCCACAGCCACCACACACATGCACACACCAAACGCCAATAGGATGGAGAGTTCAGCACCCAGAGAGAGAGTCCGGCCAAAGACATTTATTGAGCTGCCGAAGCCAGCGGTGGAGTTCGATCCAAGCATCACACGGCGAAGAGATGTAACTGCGTAAGTAGCAGGATCGAGCTTTGCAAGTACTCCCAACCACGAAGGCAGTGTTTCGACAGGGTAGAGAGCGCCGGACAGAAAGAAGATCGGCATCAGGAAAAACTGCATGACCGCTTGAAACGACTCGATCCGCTGAATGCGTGCAGCGACCACTATCCCGAAGCTTGTAAGGGTGAAGGCCGCAAGCACCATGATCCCAAGAGAAGCCAGAAGGGCCCAAACCGAGAGATTGACCCCGACTGCGGGCGCTAAAAGAAGTACCAAAGAGCCTTGGATAGTCGACACAGATGCCCCTCCAAGGGCCTTTCCGACGACGAGTCCCGATCTTGGAACCGGTGCCACAAGCATCTCTCGCATAAATCCGAACTCGCGGTCCCACACGATCGAGACCGCTGAGAACACGGCACTGAAGATAATAGACATCACTACAACGCCGGGGAACAAGAACGCCTTGAAATCAAAACTAGGAATGGAGCGACCGATCAGTCTTCCCAAGCCCACACCAAATACGAACAGATATAGGATCGGCTGAGCAAGAGATGTGGTGACTCTCATCCTAGATCGAGCGAAGCGAAGTAGTTCACGACGCCATACGATTTCCACTGCGCGTAAAAATGCCTGCATCCGATGCTCCCCCACTGGAGCTTCAATGGGCGAGCCCCTATGGGGATGCTCGGCATGTGTGTTGGTCGCTCGTTCGGAAACCCCGACAGCAGCTTCTTGCACTTTCACTGTTGCTCCTGTTTCACCAATGTCCTGCCCTCAACTGGAATGTTCTCCTAGCGCCTTGCCAAGTGACCCCGTACCCAGGGGTTAGCCCGATTCATTTCCTCGGCTCCGGCTTCCGAGTCACGCATGGCTCTGCCCGTGTACTTCATAAACACATCGTCAAGAGTCGGACGCTGGGTAGCTATCGAGCGCACCGGAGTATCTATTGCCTCGAATACTTTCGGGATGAATGCAGCCCCTTCTGTCACATGGAAGATAATCTCCCCATCGCGAATAGAAGGTTCCACTCCTAGCTTGGCTCTGAGTTCTGCTGCAGCCCGCTCGTTGTCTTCGGTGGACAGCGTCACTCGATCCATGCCTACCGAAGCCTTGAGCGCCGAGGGAGTGTCGATGGCGACGATTTCTCCAAAATCAATAATGGCGATGCGACTACACCTTTCGGCTTCCTCCATGTAGTGGGTTGTCAGGAAAATCGTGACCTCTTCCTTGCGGCGCAATTCGTCGATGTACTCCCAGATATGGGCTCGAGTCTGGGGATCCAGGCCGATGGTGGGCTCGTCCAAAAAAAGTACTCTTGGGTTGTGCATAAGACCCCTGGCAATCTCGAGACGCCGTCGCATCCCCCCCGAAAAGTTTCTCACCAATTCTTTTCGCCGCTCCGAAAGGCCCACCATTTCGAGCACTTGGTCTATCCTCTTGCGCATCTGACTTCTGGGAAGGCCATAGAGCGCACCATGGAATTGGAGGTTTTGCTCGGCCGTGAGAAGATCGTCGAGCGTAGGGTCCTGAAACACTAGGCCAATGGAGCGTCTCACAGCATCGGGGAAAGCCACCACGTCGTATCCTGCCACCACAGCCCGCCCTGAAGTGGGTCGCAGCAGAGTGCATAGTATGGAGATCGTAGTGGTCTTACCGGCGCCGTTGGGGCCTAAGAACCCGAACATCTCTCCAACTTCTACGTCAAAGCTAACCTCTTTGGCGGCCTCTACAGGGCCGAACCGCTTTGTGAGCTTGTCCGCAACTACAGCTTTATCCGTCGATTCGGTCGTGTTTTCCCTCATATAACAGTTGGTCTTTCCGTATAGCTCGCCCAAAGCGCGCCCAAAACCGCATAGAGCGAAGCCTTAGACACGCCGCAATCGAAACAAAAAAGGCAACGGCAATGATTCCCCGCCACGTCTGCGGAATCGTCACTTCCAGCTTTGGAAATCGAGAAAATCCTTCGGCTGTCCGCGCGATTAGCGAGAGCGAGGGGCCAACGGCAATGTACGCCTTTCCTACAACCCTCGGAAATGCCAACGCGGGAATGGCCAAAGCGAAACCGTATAAAGATGCGAGTTCTGCTAGAGGAACTGCGAGCAAGTTCGAAAAAACTCCGGCAAGCTGCACCTCTCCGAATCGCCAGAACAGGACTGGCCAGACGAAAGTTTGTGCAGCAAAACAGATCGCAGCCGGCGCAGGAACTGCCGATATAACCTTCGCCGCAATGGGGTCGAATCCGCGACGCCCAAGGGTTGCTAGCATCTGCATTTTCGCCCACTCTGCCCACCGGAGTCCAAACACCAAAATCCCAGCTGTTGCCGCTACAGATAGCTGAAAACCAGCTGAGTCCAACAGAAACGGATCCAAAAAGAGCAAAAGTGCCACGCTGAGAGAGAGGACTTCGAGAGAGCTAGGCTTCCTACGCCATACCCAGAACAGCCCTAGTAGCATCATGAGCGCAGCGCGCATCACGGAAGGCTCCCAACGGGTCAGCACAGCGAAGAAAAGCGTCACCCCAGACAGTATGACCACCTTTCCCCAGGTGCGCCCCGACTCCCTACCAGTCGGGTTTCCTCTACCCACCAAAAGATTTGTGGCGAATGCCACCATCCCCAAAACTACGGCAAAGTTCTGCCCGGATACCGCAGTGAGATGTGACATTCCAGCGTTTCGAAACGCATCTTTTACTTCAGGGGGTAACCGAGTGTCTTCACCGATGAGTAGTCCTAGCATGAGGGCACTTTCGGTGCGGGGTAGCGAATAATAGACAGCCATACTCAGTCGATCTCTTACCCAGTTGCTGGCAGCGATCAATCGCCGTGGTGGCCCGCGAATTTCTACGTGCTCGGCTCGAAGAGCTGCAACTGTGTGGATCCGATCGTAGTAGGAGGACCGCGAGGACGGTAGCGGGGCCACAATTCCGACGATGCGAATTGTTTCACCCAGACGCGCGCCGACTAATCCTTTGTCTGTTGTCAAGACTCTCAACTGCTGTTGTAAAACCACATCGTCCGCCCGAAGCTCTGTAACCCGCAGCGTGAAGGTGTCAGCACCCCACAAGCGCTTCGGTTCGGACACCACCTCGCCCCACGCCTCGACTCTTCGATAAAAAAGGGTCGCTACAGATTCTTTGGCAGAGACTATTGCGTGCTCCTCGGCATAACTCCGCCACCCACAAGCAATTCCTATAAGGATCGGCAATGCCAGTGCGGTACTTCGACGTAGCGAGCTTGGCCTTGTGATTCCGGAGAAAGGCTCCGAGGCGACTCTCAAGTTGGAAGGGTCGGAGCTACTTTTTTGCCTTAGGACGATCTTTGGTCTTGAAGTTCCGCTGCCGTTGCCGGATTGCAGTGACCACGCCCCAACAGTAACGACACTTCCTATCCCCGCAACAGCGAGGCCTATCCAAACCAGACGATTCCCTGCTTGTAGTAATCGTCCAACTATGACGAAAAAGATGCAGACAGGCCCTGCACTGGCATACAGCCCAACTGACCTGCGCGGCAAGCAGCTTTGCTCAGAACGTAATGAGAGGAACGAGCTGTGCGATCTTGACATCGCCGATTCCAGGAACTCGTGCAAGATCCTGGGCTTTCTGGAACGGCCCGTTCCTCTTGCGATCAGCTACTATGCGCTCAGCGAGGGCTGGGCCGATTCCAGGAAGCTTTTCAAGTTCGGAGGCGGAAGCCTTGTTGATGTTTATTTTGGCAGAAGAAAACCCTGACTGACTTCTCGAGCCTCCCGCCTCCGAGCCTCCTGGCGACAGCGCTCCGGTTGCCGCCTGCGCATCCGGTGGATCTTCCCCAATCTGCGGAACATATATTCGAGTCCCATCCTCTAACGGAGCAGCAAGGTTGAGTCTTGAGATATCAGCTTCGGGCCTCGCTCCACCCGCGGCCTCTAAAGCCTCGACGACACGTCTCCCCTCCGTAAAGTAGTACACCCCCGGGGAGTTCACGGCCCCAGTCACATATACCGCCACAGGCAGCCTCCGACTCGAGGCACCAGTGCTTGAAGCCGGCGAAACCCCGTCGGAGCTATCCCCGGCCTCTTCAACAAAACGGGGAGCAAGACCCAAATCGGCTCTGGAGCTTCGAGATCCTGCCACGGGAGCCGGCTTTCCTAGTAAGAAAAAGCCTGCTAAAGCAACGATTCCAGCCCCGAGAAGAATCAGTGCCAACCTCCCGACAGCAAGACGGCTAAACCCAATACGAAAACCGCCCCGCTCTGGAGTGGACAATGACTGCCTGCTGTAGCGACTGACGCCCCAACTTCGCTTATCTATTCGCGCAAGACCGATCGGATTTCGACGAATGAGAGACAGGTATCCTTCTCGATCGACCAACTCCCCCCTCTTTTCTGGTTCTAGGCTCAAGCTCTTTAGCTAAACGCCCGCTCAGCAGATGATTTCTTGGCATGCCCAATTGGACAGAGAATAAAGGACGACTGTGACATTTTCGGATTCCGTCTTTGGGTAATGTCTCGGTATCTCACGCCTGCTGGATACTCTGGGCCTTCCGCCCTCAATTCGGTCTCGACCGTTCTGCAAAAAGCTCGCTACGTAGGGAATGTATCCAATTGCGAGAAAGTTCGCCGCTATCGACGCCCTACAAGCGGGTCACGTAACGATGTTTACGAGATGCCGCTGGGGGACAACTACAACCCGAGCAGGTTCTCGATTACGAAGAGCCTCCCGAATTTTCTCTGAGGAAAGAGCTACGCGCCTTTGCTCGTCTTCGGAGGCCGCTGCGTCGATCTCAATTCGGTCTCGAACCTTGCCATCGACTTGCACTACCAACGTGACCGTGCCCGCTCTAGCCAACTCGGGATCGGGCTCCGGCCACGACTGGGAATGTACATCGCCTTCAAAGCCCAGTCGCTCCCAAAGCTCGGCCGTGATGTGCGGGGCCATGGGAGCAAGCATCCTCAAATAGATGTGCATCGCTTCCCTCAAGGTCGCGGACCTTGGTCCTCTAGGCGACTGCGCCCACCTATAGGCCTCGTTCAAAAACTCCATAGACATAGCGATCGCAGTATTGAAAGAAAAGTTCTCAATGTCTTTGTTGAAGCGCACAAGTGTGCGGTGTAGCAGCTTGAGAATAGCTCTGTCTTCTGGCTCCTCCTCTCGGTCGATAGGAGTTGCGAGCTGGCCGAGAGCGAGACGCCATATTCGTTGGAGAAATCGGAGAGCTCCATCCACGCCCTCGTCCTGCCAGTCGAAATCCTCAGCAGGAGGACCAACGAACAGGTGGTAGACGCGCAAGGCGTCTGCCCCGTGGCTGCGGAAGTACTGGGTCGGAACTGCCACGTTCCCCTTGGACTTGGACATCTTGGTACCGCCCATGCGAACCATTCCTTGAGTGAACAAGCGGGCGAACGGTTCTTTTATGTCCATGAGTCCGAGATCCGAGATGGCCTTGGTGAAAAAACGAGCGTAAAGCAAATGCAAAATGGCGTGCTCCACTCCTCCTATGTACTGGTCGACCGGCATCCAGTGCTCGACTTTGGATCGATCGAAGATAGCTTGGTCGTTCTGAGCATCGCAGTAGCGCAGGAAGTACCAGGACGAATCCACGAAGGTGTCCATTGTGTCGGTCTCTCTCCGAGCTTTCCCTCCGCATCTGGGACACCTCGTTGACACAAACTCCTCCGACCTTGCCAGTGGCGACTCTCCTGTTGGCTTGAACTCGATCCCTTCTTCAGGAAGGAGCACTGGAAGCTGTTCCTCCGGTACAGGCGCTATGCCGCACGAATCGCAGTAGACAATTGGAATCGGGCATCCCCAGTACCGCTGGCGCGATATCAGCCAGTCGCGTAGGCGATAGTTCACTTTTCTTTTCCCGATACCTCGCCTTTCGAGCCACTCGATGACCGCCTCTTTTCCCCTCTGGGAGTCCAATCCCGTAAACTCGCCAGAGTTGATCATCCTGCCTTCTCCGACATAAGCAGCCTCTAGAGGCGTTCCACCCCAGCCCGGTGGCTCTATCACAACCTCAATTGGGAGGCCATGGGCCTTGGCGAACTCGAAGTCGCGCTGGTCGTGTGCAGGAACCGCCATGATGGCCCCTGTGCCGTATGTCATGAGGACATAGTCGGCGATGTACAGAGGGATTTTGGCTCCAGTGAATGGGTTGATTGCGTGCCGTCCAGTAAAAACTCCACGTTTTTCCCCGATAGATTCTGCAGATAGCCGCTGGACCTCCGATTCCCGCTTTACTTGTTCCACAAATGCTAAGACAGAAGCCTCTCTGTCTGTCCCAGCAACTAGCGGCATAACTAGAGGGTGCTCTGGGGCTAGTACGGCGTAGGTCATCCCATAAACCGTGTCAGGACGGGTGGTGAACACTCGAATCTTGCGCTCTTCTTCGGACAGCCCCGGTATATCCTCCGCAACAGTCAGTTCGAACTCACAACCCTCCGAGCGGCCAATCCAGTTGCGCTGCATGACTTTCACGCGTTCGGGCCAGTCCAGGGAGTCGAGATCTTCGAGAAGCTCTTCTGCGTACTTAGTGATTGCAAAAAACCACTGTTCGAGGTCCCGCTTAGTCACCCGAGTTCCGCAACGCTCACAGGTGGAGTCCTCCCCTACTACTTGCTCATTCGCTAAGACTGTCTGACACGATGGACACCAGTTGACGGGAGCCTTCTTGCGATATGCCAATCCGTTCTCAAAAAACTTCACAAAGAGCCACTGCGTCCAGCGGTAGTAGCGGGGATCGAGAGAAGAAATTTCGCGGCTCCAGTCATAGACCGCGCCAAGCCGCTTAATTTGTGCCTTCATGTTGGCAATGCGCTCCCGCGTATAGATTGCGGGATGGATACCGGTCTTTATAGCTGCATTCTCAGCAGGCAACCCGAAGGAATCCCAACCCATGGGCGAGAGGACCTTGTATCCCCTCATGGTCTTATATCGGCAGATTACGTCCCCCAAGGTGTAGTTGCGAACGTGACCCATGTGCAGATCGCCGGAGGGATACGGATACATGCACAAGTCGTAGAACTTAGGACGTGGGTCGTCCTCGGACACGTAGTATCGCTTCGTCTTATCCCAATGCTTCTGCCACTTGGCTTCGATGGCTTGGATAGTCTCGGCGTTGTAGGGCTGGGAAGCGACATCCGGCGAAACCCCATGGTATTTCTGATCTACCCGCTCGGAATGACGGGCTTGGGCGAGGCGGCCTTGGGGTGCGGATCCATCCGGGAACGGCTGGCCCGCGTCGCTTCCTGGCCGTCCATCCGGCTCTTGTTTTGTCGCTGATTCTTTATCTCCGTCTGCCCTCATATAACGATTCATCCTATTTCGTCTCATAAATTCTCTTTTGTGATCCGACACAAGTATTGCAACGGGTGCTGCGCGCCCTCACATTGCTTTGCCCCCCGCCTGTGCGGGTGCAGGCTCAACCGAAGCAGTAGACCTTCACCCGTTGGCGCTCACCCCAAGCTGAGAGTGAAGCCAGGAGAGAAAAGGTGGCGGAATCGAATTCCAATGAAACTACCCAGAAAACTGGGCTTGACGCGCGACCGAGGGTTCTTGTAGTAGACGACGAGCCTGGGGTTCGGCAAGTCATCAGAGTGAATCTCGTAATGCAAGGCCACGACGTCGTCGAAGCCAAAAACGGCGCTCAAGCGCTAAAAGCGATCGAGGAGAATGGAATCGACCTCGTCATCTTGGATCTCATGATGCCTAAAGTCTCGGGGTGGGACGTCTTAGAGGAGGTTCGTCAGCGAAGAGGATTGCGGGCCCTGCCAATCATCGTCCTCTCGGCGGTAACCACCGAAGATGCCAAAGTAAAAGCCTTCGACTTAGGCGCGGTCGACTATGTAGTAAAGCCTTTTGCGGTGGGAGAACTGCTTGCTCGTGTAAACCGAACTCTTCACGAGCGAAAGGAAAAGCAAGTCCTAGCTGAGTTCTCTATAACCGACTGGGTCACTGGATTGTTTAACCGCCGATACCTGGAGCTCCGGCTTCCCCAAGAAGTCTCCAGGGCTCATCGCTACGGTACACCCCTTACCGCCTTGTTCTTCGAAATCGACCAGCTTCCTTGGCTTCTGGAACAGAGGGGACCCCACTTTGTAGACGGAATACTTCAAGAGGTAGCTACTCTAGTACGGGGCCAAACTCGGGCATGCGACGTGCTTTTCAGATATGATGGTGACTTTTTTATCGCCCTCTTGCCCGACACGCCAATGGAAGGAGGTCAGGAAGTCGGGGACCGCATCAGGCGAAAATTACTCGAAACGGAGTGGCACCAGGGAGTCGGAATCTCGGGAAGTTTCGGAGTCGTCGAGCTCGAAGAGGGAGAGGAGGCAGCACATTTTATTGGCCGGGCCGAAGATGCTTTGATGCAAGCCAAGAGGCTCGGTGGTAACGCTCTGTGGCCGCCCAAACCAAGCCCCACTTACGCAGGAATGGGGAGTTATCCACAGAGTACCGCTGGGACAACTGCTTCGGCTGCCGAGGAATCAGAAACCATGTGGGAGGCTACCGAAGCTGGTTCGACATACTCTGATTCTGCTGGATTTGGCGGTGTCTTTGATCAGTATCCCGTAGAAGAGGGCGCCCCAGGACCTCTTATCCAGCAAGAGGTGGAGCCAATAACTCCGCATCCCAACCACACACAATGGGATGAGCTTGAATCCAGCACGACTCAGCGCATCGACCCCTCTCATTTGGCGCAAGTACGGCAACAGTTCGGCCGCGGCGACGAGGAAGGTTACTCAACCGACTTGAGCGATGCCGCTGCGACGTCGATTGGGGGAGCCGACTATGCCGAGGGCTACCTTCCGGGCCACTCTGAGCCCTACACCCACGGCGAGCAAAATTTTCCCACTGAAGTGCAGGCCCAAGAGTGGTATCACCCCGAGTATCCGCAGCAGTGGCCAGAATCCCAAGGGAATGACTCCCAAGAGTGGGTGACTCGCGACAAGACCGAAACGCTAAGTGGGGGATATTCGCACGATTCCCCATACAACGAGAGCTCTCCGCATGGTTCTTACTGTCCCGATCTTTCTGAGCCCGAGAAGTAGTTGCCAGGGACGCAACCGTTCTTAGATTCAGTAGGTAGGCTTCAGATAACAGGTTTCTATCGAAAGATCATCTCTCCTTTTGCCGGAAGGCACATGACTGATCAGAGGACAAGCTAAGCAAGAACCGTAAAACAGAAGTCTTGCTACACTGGCAGGCCGCGGGGCTGTAGCTCAGTCTGGAAGAGCGCTTGCTCGGCAGGCAAGAGGTCACGGGTTCAAATCCCGTCAGCTCCACAAAATAGGGGCCGAGCGCAGAAAGCTGGCGCTGACGGGAGACCGCGGTCGCCCCCGATAAATACCTCATCTACCACTTCTAAAGCGCACGCTGCTATTCAAACGCGCTTACCGGGGTTTCTCCCGACGGGGCTGCGCAAGATTGAGGTTTTTATTTTTTGTCATCGACATTGCCTGGGGTGTGCTTACATAGCAAGACTACGCAGTGTCGCATCTTTTCGTCAGGACGTGGACGCAAGAGACGCCCTAGGAATTCTCAAGCAAGGCAACCGCCGCTTTGTGCAAGCGGCAAGTGGGCATTGGCAAGACAGCTATAAATCTTTCATTGAGCGCAGACCACTCCAAGACCTAGCGGAAGCCCAACAACCACTCGCCGCCGTTTTAGGATGCTCGGACTCCCGCGTCCCTCCAGAAATCGTGTTCGATCAGTGGCTAGGAGATTTGTTCGTAGTCCGAGTGGCTGGAAACGTCGCGGGTCCTACCGAGATAGGAAGCATTGAGTTCGCAGTCGCCACGCTTCATACCCGCCTTGTCGTGGTGCTAGGCCACTCCCACTGTGGCGCAGTTTCAGCAGCCCTAGACGCCATCCTGGACGATAGTTCCCTTGATTCACCGAATTTGGAATCACTGCTGAAACCAACAATTGCCACCGCTGAAAAAGTCGTCGATGCGAACAAATCTGTAAAGCGCAATGAAATCCTCGAAAAATGCATAAGGGCGAATATCCGACAATCTGTTCAAACGGTCATCGACGGCTCACAAATACTGAATCGATTTGTTCGTGAGAACGAGCTTTTAGTAGTGGGTGCCGAGTACGATCTCCGATCGGGAACAGTAGTCTTCTTTGAAGACTGACTATTCGATAAACTTTCGGCCCGCGCCGACTTGTATTGGTGCGCTTGACCTCTTCAGCAACATGAAATTTGGACACGTTGGCGACTAGTCGCCATTGACTAATCCTTTAGAGCCTTCTACAATCCCTTGCATCGGTGCGGGGAGGAACTGAAGACCGGAACTGAAGACCGGGGGGGTGTCATGTCCAAGATGGCCGCGTCACGGCCAGCCCCCAGATCTCGCCGATTTGCAGCCTCGATATTGGCTGCTGTAGTCACGGCTACTCTATTAGCAGTACTCGGTACATCTACGCCCGCTGCAGCCCAAACTTATCAGCCTGCTCGCAACCCCGTGTTATTGGTTCACGGGCTGACGGCGGACTCTCTTTCTTGGATCGTGTTTAAAGCACGCCTGGAGTCCGATGGGTTCACGGTCTTTACGGTTGACATTCCAAACAGAGGTTTTGGAGACATCGCCAAGAACTCACAGGTCGTTGCAGCAAAAGTCGCTGAAATTAAGCAGAAAACGGGGGCATCCAAAGTCGATGTCGTCGGTCACTCAGAAGGTGGGCTCGAGGCGCGCTATTACATCAAGTACTTGGGTGGATCGCAACACGTCGGCCGGTATGTGAGCCTCGGGACCCCGCAGTATGGAACGGTGCTTGCGAACTTTTCAACGATGTACAACCTAGCGAGTCTAGTTGGATGTCTTGCGTGTTACCAGATGACGATTAATTCTTCCTTTTTGGTCGACCTAAACGCAGGGGACGACACTCCTGGAAATGTCAAGTACACTACCGTTTACACCGCTTACGACGAGCTTGTTCAGCCTTATTGGAACGCTGCTTTGAAAAATAGTCCCGTTATGAACGTCAAGATCCAGAGCATCTGTCCCTTCAGGGTCGTCGGACACTTGGGGCTAGTTATCGACGGGACGACCTATCAGATAGCGCGTGCGGCGTTGCGCGACCAAGTGCCCTCGTCGTCGAACGTCAACTGCTGGGCTTTGTAGCACCTGAGCGCAACACGACGCGCCGATCCGTTAGCAACCCAGGGCCGATCGCTGAGGTCCTTTACAAAAATTCACTCTCAGACTAAACTATGACTTGGGGTTCTACCGAAAAACAAAGTAAAGCTAAACATTCTGGCAATAGAGCCATTGGGTCCGGGTCTAGCCAGGCTCTAGCGTGCGCGGGAGACACGCAAAAAAGAGCTTAGGGAGGCCCGGTTGTTGCTTAAGGGCCTGGGTAGTGCCCGAGCCCCCTTGAGCGACGCGTAACAAGTGAATACCAGAAAAGTGGGAGATAGCTCGCATGCAGTGCCCTTCCTGCGGTGCAATGAACTCCAATAGAGCGTCTTGGTGCAGCCTGTGTCTGCATGTATTCCGGGATATCGGGGCGGACGTTTCTTCATCTAAGAGAGAGAGGATAGTCGCGGTCCCCAGGCCCCAGACCGAGGCTAGCGAAGTGCCGGGCCCTAGCGATTCTGCAGTGAGCCTCTCAGATCACGCACTCACAAAGAAGAAATCAACGGCACCTCTTGCTGAAACTGAAGCTTCGCTGATAGTTTCAGAGCGCTCCTCCGGTTTCGTAATTCCTTCCTTTTCTACACCCTCTTCTTCTACACCTTCTTCCTCACCGTACCTGCAGATTCCTACTGCATCCCGACAACGCTCCTCTACTCTCGGAATTGTCGTCAATGTAGATGGTCGCATCACCTGGAAGTGCAAGACATGCTCCACAACAAATTCGATCGAGGATTTGAACTGTCGAGTTTGTGAAAAGTCGCTTTTAGAACCCCTCAAATCATCCCCTCGAGCAAAAAAGCAAAGAAATCTACGGACCAAAGAAGCCCTCCTATGGAGCCTTATCCCGGGCGGCGGTCAGTGGAGGGCAGGGCTCCAAGGACAAGCCATCGCAAGAGGAGCTCTCGTTGCCTGGCTTTTCGTCATTGCGGTTCTTTTGTGGAACCCACTTGTTCGCTGGGCTCAGCTTACATTCTTAGCAGCCGCTGGGGCAGCATGGGCAGTCTCTGCGTTCGACGCTTATCGAATGGCAGGTGGCGGGAGGGACAGAGGGCTTCTTATCGGGAAGAAACTCGCGGCTGCTTTCGTCGGCTCGTTGGTGCTTTTATTCTCCATCAGTTTCGTCATCGCCATCACCGTCACCAACTCGAGTCGAAACAGCCCCACTGTAGTTGGACAGACCACCGACGCATCGACCGGCGCTGTAGTGCAGGGTCCCTTAGAGTCGCTTCCGAGAGGAAACTCAGATCAAGAGCCCGGTTCTTACGCGGGGTCAGGAGGATACACCCAGGCTGTGCCCGGTAGCCCACAAGGAGTGAGTTGAGATGATCTCCATCGCTAAACTGGCCCGACTTCTCAGAACGCCCCAAGGGCTAGGACAAGCCTCGCAACAGCCCAGAATAAGGCTCGGATCAGATGACCAGACATGTTCCGAGTCGGGATTCACGATCCTTGAGTTGATGGTCGCCATGGCCATACTCCTGATCATGAGCGCAGCGGTGCTATCCCTCCTGTTGAGTGCTATGCGGCTGCAATCGAGAGCTAGAGCTAGAACGATAGCGGCTCAGGTAGCCGAGAGAACCCTCGAGGAGGCAAGGTCAGCGGGCGTATACAGCCTGCAACAGATAATCCTTTATTACGGCGGGCAATACCAATTCGCTCCGCTCACCGAAGGCCCTTTCACTTTCTATAGGCGTATCGACGTCTCCTGGGAGGCGGTGTCAGGAACCGCCAACCCCTCTGGCGCGGACATCATTAGAGTCACTGCCGAAGTCACTTGGAACAACATGGGGTCTGACGCTCCAGTTTCCATGACGACCTATGTGGGAGGACCTCCGTGTCCTACCAACTCCGGTTACGTAAAAGTAAGGGTCGTCGATCATCTTTTCGACCCACTCCCCAATGTCCGGCTCGACATGAGAACCAATACTGGACTGTCGTGGGGAACAGGTTTTACGGCCTCTGACGGGTCTTTCATATTTACGTGCGTGTTCGCCAACTCCTACGAAATCACTGGAACACTTACCGGATACATAGCAAAAGATCGATCCAGCAAGGTAATCGTTCCTAACATCGCTGTGGTCCCGAGACAAGTAACCACAGTGGAATTTCAGATGGCGCGCCCTGCCACTCTTCAAGTTCGCTTACTCGATGCTGTTTCTGATCGGGAACTTACCGGAAGTGCAGCAGCTTCTGTATCCAAAGCGGATTTCGGGCCGTTGGTACTTACCGGAAGATCGCCGTTCACGTTTCAAAACCTCTGGCCCGATACCTACTCGATTGTTGGGGCCGTATTCGACTGCAGCGGGGGTGGCGGATATATGTCGTCTGTAGTTGGAAGCGTCGACTTACTCCTTCAACCGGGAACAAACTCCACCACATTGAAGCTAAGTCCTGGACCCCAAGTAACGGTTGAAGTAACCGTGTTAGGGGACAACGCAGCACCCGTGCAAAACGCTTCGGTAGTTGCGAGAGACGCCTGTGGCTTAGTCAATACCTTCCCTAAGACCAACTCCTCAGGTGTATCTCAACAATCGGGTATCCGACCCGGCCCATACGAGCTCACGGTTACTCCTCCGCCTGCCTCTGGCTACAGAACATCCACTTCCCGCTTTATCGCATCGTCGGATCCCACACGAGTCACAGTTTCTGTATCAAGGTAAAGGTGTCGTCATGGCCAAGGTGGATAGAGATAGCAATAGCGGAGTTACCTTAACCGAGCTTTTGGTGACGATGGCGATCTTCCTCATCGTGGGAACCATGCTGTCGGTTGAATTTAGCTCATGGATAACAAACACCAAAATCGCCCAGGATAGATCCGAGGCCATGCAGCAAGGAAGGCTGGCTATGGCACAACTGACCAAGGAGCTCCGGCAAGCAATCTCGCCGACAGCCAGCCCCTCTGCCTTTGAAGATGCGGGACCATTCAGCATTACTTTCCGAGAGCTGACCACAACCCTGGCAGCAACTTCATCTCCCATTCGAGTTACTTTTTCTCTCACTCCACAACGAACGCTCACTTATTTCAGTCGTACCGCAAATGGAGTAGTTATAAAAGGTCCAGTTCCAATTGCTTCGTATGTGTCAAATCCGACAACGGGGCCGCAGACCATGCCTGTTTTTAGATACTTCACAATCACACGCGACTCCACTTTTCAGGAATTACCGTCTAGCGTCCAAAAGCTCCCATTGACAGCAAGCGAGCGAACGCAAATTGCTCAAATTCAAATCACCTTGATTATGGACAAAGACCCATCTTCCAGTATTGGACAGACGCGCTTTTCCGATACCGTCCTCGTAAGAAGCTGGGGGTTCGCAGTATGAAACACAGGAGTGTCATGACCAAAAACAGAACAATTGCCTCAAATGTACCGTTTGTACCCACTTCTTCTTTTTATCGCGGAGACGAAGGTTGGTCCGTGGCTACTGCACTCGCCCTCGGATTAGTTGCTACCCTCATGGCAACGACAGCTATGTACTTTGCTCTCGGAGATTTTGGAATTGCTACCCGCTATAGAAACTGGACTGCCGCAATAGCGGCCGCCGAAACGGGGATAGATCAGTATTTGACAAAGCTGGAAGCCGACCCCCAGTACTGGGCCCTTCCTCCATCTCAACGTGACCCTGCTTACTTCCCCGGCGAATTAACCTGGACCGCAGTTCCCGAGGGACAGGGTGAATATAAACTAGAGGTAACTGCAATACCGACTCCGATAGGCAAGCCTGCTAGAGTTTCAATTATCTCTACTGGAAGAGTAAATGGAGTAGTGAGAAGCATTCAAGTCGAATTAGAGAGGAAACAGTTTCTCGATTGGATGTACTTCACAGATTTTGAAGCTTATACTCCACAAGAAGGCGGCCGAAACTGCCTCACATACAATCAGGCGCCTCCTGACTGCGGAGCGATAGATTTCGTGAGCCAAGATGTCTTGAGGGGACCAATAAAATCAAATGACTGGATCCGCTACTGCGGAACCCCGACCTTTCAATATGCAGTTGAGTCTGGAAGGGGCGGTGTGTACCGAGCACAGGGTTGTGGGGTTGACGGATCACCGACATATCAGCAGGGTCCGCCAAAGGAGTGCGGGAAAACCGGAACCCCGTGCCCCAGCGAAATGCCAATTTCCAATGCCAAGCTACTTCAAGATGCAGAACAAGGAGGATATGTCTACCAAGGACCAGTCGAAATTACTCCCTTACCTAACGGCAAAATCAGAGTTTATTCTAGGTTCGGAAACGATGCCGTGGCAAACGGTCCTGCCCGTACAAGAACGCTACAGCAGGCTCCTCCCACTTCAACATTGAACGAATGGAATCCTCCGCCAAACGGCGTTATATACGTTAGCAATATGACAACACCTCAAAATCAACAAGCAAAAGTTTATGTTGGCGGCACGGTTAGCGGTGGGCTTACCATCGGATCTGCCTACAGAATCTTTGTCTGGAAATCAATCAATTACGCCGACACATCATCGCGCTCAAGGGATGTGCTTGGGCTGATATCTAATGAATCAATCATAATTGGAGACGATCGAGTTGGCTGCAGCGATCCTAGAAAGCGACCTCAAAACCCTACGGTGAGGGCTGCGATGCTGGCACTCAATGGTGACATTCGGGCTTGGGGGATAGTCAACCCTCCAGATCCTTGTACGGATCCGGGTGATGGAGAATTTGTCAATGGGACCTTGACTTACTACTCTGCGATAGCCCAAAAGTGGCGGGGTGTAGTCGGTACATATAAATCATCGGGCGGACAAATACAAATAACCCGTGGCTACGTGAAAGATTACCGCTACGACGAACGACTTAGATATGTACAGCCCCCGCGCTTTATGGAACCTACGAACACCAGTTGGAATAAGCTCTCCTGGAGAGAAATTCCTCCCAAGAAGTACTGACGTATTTCACGCAGTTCCAGGGTGTTACTAGCTAAATAATTGCAGGCTGTGTATTCACCCGCGATTGCGAAGTCTATAAAACACGACAGAAAAACTTGTAACTATCAGATTACGAAAGCTAGATTGTCGATAAGGCGATAGCCAAGAGTTTCATCTCCTGCCAATTCCACTATGCCTTCCTTTAGTGAAGTGCGGGGATTGATTCGACCCGAACACAGCGCGACATATGTGCCAACGTCGCTCCGGAACTTTACTGAAGGCAGAGCTTCAAAAGAGTCAACGGCTATTCCCCTACCGCTTTTTACAGTGACTGTAAGCTTATCTGGTGGAGGGGTGTCCCGGTATGAAATAACAAAAGTCACCGAGGCTCCCTCTGGAAAAGCTGCTTTTTTTCCCACCACATATGGCATCGCCTTAAAGCAGCGGCTTACAGCATTACGAGCCGCTTTGCCGGCTAAATTGCCCGGTTTCTTTACTGCACGACGTATATCTTGCTCATGTACCCAGCAGTCGAACACCCTGATCTTCATAAAATCCAGATAAGAACCAGGGCCTTCAGGTGTCATGACCTGGCGCCCAAACTCTTCTAGACTCATGTTACGTAGATCTTCTAGACGCTCCTGGGTTATCGATCGAAACTCGGCTAGCACTTCTTCAGGCGGCAATCGCCGTCTCGCTTCAACGTGAACCTCGTTCATTTCGCCTATACGGTTTTTTACATACGGTCTAGGAACCACTTCCTGATCTGGAGTTGGTTTTCCCGCAAGCATCGACTCGGTTCCAATGATGTGTGACACCTGGTCTTTTACAGTCCATCCTGGGCAATCGGTCGGCAAATCCCACTCGTGAGCAGAAAGGCCGGAGCAAAGCTCGTCAATGGAAGCCCAAACAGACTCAAGCACGTCGATTGTATCTTTTGGATCCTCGTCCATTACCTACGTACTATCTGCAAGGCATTTACCAGTATTAGTCTAAAGAGATATCGTGGGTAGCACTGTATTGTAATTGTTAGAAGCAGTTTGTGCCATTTGGACGGCGAAATCAATGGAGGTAGCCACCATGGACAAGCTGGAGCGAGTAAAGATACACATGAGCAAGTTCGAGTCTGGA
Source organism: Acidimicrobiia bacterium (assembly GCA_040289475.1). Lineage (NCBI taxonomy): Bacteria > Bacillati > Actinomycetota > Acidimicrobiia > Acidimicrobiia bacterium. The sequence continues at coordinate 123,315 of PSLF01000003.1, forward strand.
TCACCAATCGACGAGATACTCGAAGACTATGCCGAGAATTCAGTTTTAGAGGTTCAGGGAAATCGCTTTGAGGGGCGCGATAGCATTGCAAATTTCTTCACCAAAACCCTAGAGGCATTCGGGCATCAGAAATTCGAAAACATTGAGTATAAAGAGGCAGATGACGGAGCAGTTGAGGTCAGCTGGCAAGCAGGTCCCGTAAAAGGGGGAGATAAGTTCTACTTCAATGAGAGCGGCATGTTCATACGACAAAAAGCTTACATAGGTAACAGGCCCGAGGATTTTTAGTTAGTTGGATGCCAGCTCCTAAGTCACACACATAAGCGCCCCCTTATGCGACACTGCTTGACAAAAAGGAAGCCATTTCACTACAGGACAGTCAACAGACGCCACTAGAGAAACGCAAACTCTGGCTTCTCGAGCGGCAACGTGGCACATCTAGCCGTAATGAAAACGGCTACACTCGTGGCACAAATGTAAAACTTTTAGAACTTTTAGCCACAGGAGGCAACGATGTCGGAACTGCTAATTCTCGGCCACATTCTCACGATGAATCCCGAACGTCCACGGGCACGAGCTCTGTTCGTACGCGATGGAAAAATCGAGGCACTCGACAGTGAGGCCGAGGAAAGAGCCCGTTCTCTGACCGGTTCCGCCGAGGCTACCGATGTGCACCACGCAAAGAAAACGGGTGCTCTAGAAGTCATTGATTTGAATGGGAAGACGCTGATACCAGGCCTAACTGACGCTCACCATCACATGGCACAATCCGCTGCCCAGGGAGCATGGGTCGAGGTGTCTCCGAAGCGCTGTCCGACCACAGCTGACATTTTAGAAACCCTGCGTCGTGCTCCTAAGACCTCATGGGTGATCGGCTGGGGAGCTGACGAAACACTCCAACCAGGGCCCCTTTCTCGAAAGGAGCTTACGGACGCAGTCCCAGATCGGCCTTGTGTCGTAATCCACTCTTCCTACCATCACTGCTGGGCAAATGACATCGCTTTGGAAACATGCGGCGTGAGGGCGTCGACTCCCGACCCCGAAGGAGGCAGGATCGATCGTGACAAAAAAGGGCGACCTACCGGGCTTCTTTTTGACTCAGCCATGACGCTAGTGTTCCAGCCAGCCCAGAAAGCTTCACTAGAAGATCCAATGATGGATTGGGCAGGTCTAGTGCGCGCTCACCAAGAGCGCATGCTCTCTTACGGATTTACGTATCTGTGCGATGCATGCGCACCACCAGAATTCGAAGAGCTCTATCGCCAGCTGGCAGACGCCGGGGTCATAGAAATCCCGATGACTGTGTGTCCTACAGGAGCTGACGGATTTTTTGTGCTTCCCGAAACGCGACTCGAAGGACCTCCAACCGGAGAACGCCACGGCCCTCTGATTCTGGGACCTATGAAGATTTTTATTGATGGAGCAACCAGATGTGCCGTAGAACTCAATCTCGCTAAGACACTTCGCGCGGCTGTGCGAGGTGCACTGCGGGGAATACGAGCCCGCAATTTCGCGACCGTGGCTATGCTGGCTGACACTACTGTCCCAATCCGTCTTCACAAGGGGAAGCTGCTGCGCGGCGACCTATTCGTGGATGCGGGCCGCTTTCGAGACTTTTGCCATAAAGCATCCAAGCGTGGATTCGGAATCATCACCCATGCCCTGGGAAACCGGGCCGCCCGTTCGGTCCTAGAGGCTTACAGAACCCTCGATGATCCGGTGGGCACTCCTCGGGTTGAACATGTGACAATAGCCGATCCAAAACTCATCGAGGACCTCGGAAAATCTGGGTTCGGAGTAGCGACTCAGCCCGGCTTCATCGAACTATTCCCATGGATGGCCGAGCTTCCTCTCCCCGAAGAAATCGCAGTAGTACCAGTAAAAAGCCTTGTGGATGCGGGAACGTTTCTAGCGTTCTCTACTGACCAGCCATCGGGAGAACCAGACCCGTGGGTAGGTCTGTCGTGCGCTGTTTCGCGCAAGACTCCCAGCGGAGCGACAGTGTGCGGATCGGAGGCAGTAGGTCCAGAAACCGCGCTTGCTCTTTTTACCAGAGAGGCTGCGAGGCTCTCTGGATACGAAGGCGGAATTCTCGCCCCAGGCTGCCCCGCGGACTTCGTCGTGCTCGACTCGGATCCTCTTGCCGACAGCGCTCTTGCAGAACGTAGAGTACGTCCCCTTCAGACATGGATAAAGGGCAAACTCGCGTGGCAGAGAAGCCACCAAGTTCGCTAGAACTAAGCGTCAGGGCCTCAAGCTCCCCACGGGCTCGAAGCCTCTAGGCTCGGATCGGGAGGCAGATTGGATACTTCCTGTGGAAAGTACTCAGCAATCTCGGCGAGAATGTCACGTATAGACAGGAGCCCCGAAGGTTTTCCGTCTTCATCGACTACGGGCAGGTGTCGGAAACCCCCTTCCCGAAGCTTCTCGATAGCGTCTTTGATAGACGAGGCCAGCGACACCGTCACGGGATCGGGCGTCATCAACTGTTCTAACGGTGCTCGCCGCCAGTCGGCCCCACCCTGCACTGACGCTCGGCTCTCTAGCAACAACACATCCCGCTCGGTGAAGATCCCTACAACCAAGCCGGAAGCGTCAAGAACTACTACTGCGCCACGCTCGTGACGTACCATCTCTTCTACTGCGGCCTCACCCGTCGCATCTACTGGCAGCGTCACACAGTCTCTAAGGCTCAGGTCACGCACCGGCCGTGCGCCGATGTCTCTTACGCGATCCATCACTCCCCCTGCCTCAACATCAGCCCCCACCGATGTCGACCCAGTCCTCTTCTGAGTCTTGCTCGGGTTCTCCTTCTCGCTGTTCCTTGAAGACATCCATCAAAAAGTCGATCACATCGAAAATAGTGAGGACCCCTAAGGGTTTTCCGTCCTTGGTCACCACCGGGATGTTTCGATACCCTCCAATTGCCATACGATTGATCGCATAGGCAACCGAGGCCCACTCCTCCACACACTCGGGATCTTCAGTCATGACTTCCCGGACCGCGACGGCGTTCGGGTCTCTCGCCTCGGCAACAACTCGCACTAAAAAGTCTCTTTCGGTGAAAATCCCACGGAGCTTTCCCTTGGACTCGACCAGCACGCAGCCCGTGCCTAGGTTGGCGAGTTTGGAAGCCGCCTCTGCGACCGAGTCTGAATCGGAGATCAGCTGTCCCTCTGCACGGGTCAAAAATTCTTTTACGGGGGTGTCAAAGCGAATCATCGTTTTTGGGAATTGCATTAGCCGAGGTCTTTCCAAGTCCACATAAAACCGCTACAGCGGTACAGATAGGCTACATCAAAGGACTGCTGGTTTCTCGTGGGAACAGCCATTAATAACTCCCAATCGAAGAATAAAAAGGGACCGGAGAAAGCCCCAGCTCTCTCCGGTCCCCTGCGGCAAGCAGCGCCTTACGGCGCTTCGGGGTGGCAGGGCTCACGAGATCACGGCCTTCTCTGAGCGAAACGCCGTAAAGACGGCCCGCTTGCCGACCACTGTAATGTGGTGGTATTGGGGGTAGGGGTAGTCGAGGAGAGCCTCCGATCCGGAGGAACGCATGCTCAAGTCACGGGCCTTGAACTTGGAGACCACATACGGGCAGGTGATATCGATTGTGTCGCACGCAGCACCAGCGGCCCTGTGGGAGACCCACAGCGTTTTTCCTTTGGCGTCCAGTGCGATAGCAGAAGCCGGACCCACGCTAGCGGAGTCGATAACCGAACCCGTGGTTGCGTCTACTCGAACAACGTCTTGACTACGCTTGCCGGCAAGAAAGATCGTCTGACCGTGCAAGGCGTACAAGGAGTCGCTCGCTGCCAGAGGCGTGGTGAGATCGGCCAGTACCTGCAAGCTGGATCCATCGAAGATTCTGATTCGGCCGTGCTCACCAACGAGCACTCTCCCCGTAGCTAGATCCACAGCCAGATTGGTGGCGTAGACTGCCCCAGAGGCGATCTCTGCGATTCGCGCTCCCGAAGAGGGATCTATCACGAACACAGCCCGATCTCCAGCCATTGTTGTGCCGCGCACCCCGGCGAAAAGTCTTCCGCTCTTTGGCTCGAATGCCAGGCCCACTGTCGATGCTCCGACATCTATGTAGCCCGCGTACGACATATCAGCGGCGTTGTAGACGTGAATACCCCATCCATCTGCGGCAAAGATCACGTTCCGTGCAGGGTCATAGGCGAGCTCGAAAAGCATGCCAGGGTACGCCGAGTTCTGCCTAAGGAGCGAGCCCCCTGGCACCGAGTATGCGTTCACCAACCCCGGTCCCGAAAAGCCGACCTGCGACAAGTAGAGCTCGGAGCCATTTGTTGCTGCGCCGGCGCTGTATCGGGGCACAACTATCGTCGTCTCGCTGCGCATTCTTTGTGCGTAGGCTCCAGCAGTCATCACGACCGTGGTAGCAATTGCAAAGAAAACCACGGCGGCGGTGCGGAGCGTATTTCTCTGCCAGCTAGTACTGGCTTTAGGTGTTCGAATCATCTCCCTCTCCTTTCGGTGTGACGGATCGGTCGTAGTTGATTTCGTCGACAAGGGAGGTCGTAGCGAGATGTCGGGGGTCCTGCTTTCGGGATACCGGAAATACTCACTACGAGCGCGCAAAAGTCCCACCGAAGGTGTGACGAAGGTCCTAGCGACTACAAAGCAACCCGATCGGATGGGAGCCGACAGGAGTAGATCCTCAGGCTATCTGCAGGCGAAAACAGTCGGACCAGCTACCACCGTTCGAAGTGGACGATATCGCTCAAGGGACGCCGCTTTGGATTGGCTATAGGACGGAGGTTCCCTGTCTTGGGGTATCCGAACGCTATGACGTGTCTACACAAGAGCCCTTCTGGAATGCCGAGCAGTCGAACAACTGCCTGCTTTTCTTGTACACCCGCATGGCTGCTGCCTATTCCGAGGGCGGTGGCGGCAATCATCATCGACATAGTCACTTGCCCGAGGTCATACTGAACCCACCAACGCCCCTCTTCGCTGTCTCTCTCGGGAGCCACAAGTGCCACTGCAGCAGCACACGTTGCGACGTGATGCGCGGCCCCACAGGCATCCGCAAGCCTTCGAAGCGTCTCTCTGTCCCGACAGACAACGAAATTCCAAGGCTGAGAGTTCATTGCTGAAGGAGACCTTCTCCCTGCTTCGAGGATGCGCTCCAAATCAGACGCTGGAATCGGACGATCTGCAAATTCCCTCACGTCGCGTCGTGCACAGATCGCGTCCCACGCCTCCATAGCGTCTAGGTCCCTCCTCAGGTAACCGACCCTTCCACTGAGAGTAAAAGTCCCTATCGAAGGTCAGCAGATGCCAACAATAGCGTTCGTTTCAGAGGTTTCGTAAATGCGATGAACGAAAACTCGGATCAACTGCTGTCTGGCAACTATAAACCCGGCCGAGTAGCTTTTTTTAGATCTCGACTCGGAACCCCCGCCCAAAGGCGCTCCAAAGCGTAGAACTCCCTAGAAGATTCGGTCATGACATGGACCACGACATCCCCGCAGTCCAATAGCACCCATTCGGCCGTATCATGTCCTTCTTTGCTCGAGATTGGGACTCCTATGTTGCGAAGCTTTTTTTCCATCTCTTCCACGATGGTGCGAACCTGACGCCGATTTGCTGCAGAGACGATCACGAACCAGTCCACGATACTCAGGCACTCGCCAACCATGAGGGCGACTGCGCTAGAAGCCTTCTTTTCAAACGCCACCTCGGCCACAACCGCAATTACATCCTCGCCCTCTGAGACAAAGCTGGGCTGCACTTGGGAAAACTCCACGTTTTTACTTATTGCTGCTGTCCTCCGGCGTGTGTCTGGGATCCTTGGCCGACTGGGTAGTCGCGCCCGACGACTATCAAGACATCCACCACATCTTGCATTTGGTGATTGAAAACGAGCCGCCCGGTGCCGAGCCGAGCCCGAATGTCTCTCGCAATGCGCTCGTCAGGTGTGCGGTAGAAAACAATTTGAGTCTCCTCATAATCGAAGCGGTCTGCGTTCTCGGTGTAAACCACTCTGTATCCTCGCGGAATCAAGCGCTTTGCTACATCCTCAGTTACGGCAACACCGCCGTTCCCATTGAGAATTCCTATACGGATCCTAGACTCGACATCTGGAGCAACTGCAGCCCCGGGAAATCTTTGTGTAACAACTCGCCGAATCTCACCCTCCCTCGGCTCGAAGCTCTCGACACCCTCCAAAGTTTGTTTGGGATCGACAGGAAGAAGCGAGAAAGACACCTCACGAAGGGCGAGCGCTCGGGCAATCTCGTTTGCACTCGATATCGGAACGTTCGAAACGAGATGTGTTGGGTCTTCGCCAGAGAATCCAAACTCGCCATCAGGCATGGATCTTGCCTTTTGCAGTATCGCCTCGAACACCTTTTGCTTGCGGGCTAGGCGGGCGACCTCCGTCTCTCCCTCAGCCCTAAGTTCCAAATAGGCGTTTACTGTTAGAGCATCCATCTTGTAGCGGCCCGGCTGAAACTTGGTGACAATGCTGTTGCCCTGCCGTGCCCCTAGTCGCTCTTCGACAAGGATGTCGAAAGGCTCAAGGCGAGATATTGCGGCTACGAAAGCGTGTCGATCTAGGATTACAGTGGCGTCTATCCTCACCCCGAGTAGGTTTTCAGTGGCCAGTTCGATCGAGGCAGGGTCACCGTAGGTAGAGGAATCGCCAAGCGACAAAGGCCCATGAACCGGGACATCTGTGGTAGTACCTGCTGGGATCAACAATGCAGACCCCTTGTCCTCGCCCACGAGGCCAAAAAGAACAATGGTGTCCGCTGGGGCGGATACACCATCGGGCGAGTACACGAACAATAGCGTGTGGTTCGTGCGATCATCAGAAGCGATAGGCTTTCCGGATGGCTTTACACCACCCCGCAAGGCCCAAAGCGCAATGGCTGCAGCAGCCAGTATGACAATCACCGCGCCTGCTACCCGAGCCTCTGTTTTTATTCGCCTTTCTGCTTCGAGCTGGCGCCGCCTCGTTCTGAGCCCGGTAGGTGTGTCTCCTTGACGTAGCGGGTCTAGACGGCCTCCCTCGGAGACGTGCTCCCGCTCTTCTTCCCCAAACTCCGAACCCGAACGAGCGCCGAGAGCAAGCCCTCCGGAATGTTTAGCTCCTCGGGGCCGCGAAAACTCTTCTTTCTCAGAGCCCTGGTGCGTTGCGTCTCTCCCTTCCGTGTTGCCCCCTCAATCCTAGCCTCCACGGTCCTCTGAAAAGCGGTACAGACCCCGCTCTTCTATATATGACGCCACTGCTGGGTCCACTCCCTCAGGGCGCTTGCCAGAAGCCACAGCGCGCCGAATGGAAGTCGACGAGTAAGGTAGAGGCTTTACCGAGTCCAATACACAAAACTCGCCCCTCCTCTCATTCAATGCAGACAACGCGTCTTCTAAGGGGAAACCTTCTCTAGGGACAACACAGAATTTGACTGAGTCGACAAGCTCCTCCCAGCGATGCCACGATTTAATCCCATTAAGAGCGTCGGCCCCCAAGATAAGCCATATCTCTGCGAAAGGATCCTGGCGTCGGAGCGCTTCCACCGTGTCGATCGTGTAGCTAGGGCCGGGTCTATCTAATTCAAAGCGAGGTACTTCTATGCCGTCCAAGCCCCTAGCCGCTCGAACAGTCATTTCGTATCGATCCTCGGCCGATGCTCGTGGCCGCTTTTGATACGGGTTCCCCGCCACGACGAGCAAGACTTTGTCCAAACCAATTGCTTCTTTTGCGCGGCGTGCAATCTCGATGTGTCCCACGTGAGGAGGATCGAAACTTCCCCCAAGTACACCGATTCTCCGCCTTATCTTCACTCCAGCGATGTCACGAACCGCTCTAATTGCTTCAGGTTCCGGCACTCGAAAACCCCATCGCAGTAGGAGGCGTACTCGGCAATGACCGAGTCTCCCGTGTTCCAGTACGAAGTAGGCTCGGGGTTGAGCCAGAACACTCGCCTCGCCTTGGATCCCATCTCCGCGAGAATCTCTGCGCGACTTGCGTGATAGTTGTTTCGAGCATCACCGAGCACGATGATCGTCGTCTTGGGAGTGACGTCTTTTTCATGGGCTTTCCAGAACACCTCGAGTACGTGCCCATAGTCAGAGTGGCCGTCTATCCACACAACGTTTGCCTCGGCGTTCACCTTGCGCAGTGCTTCGCTCAAATCACCAGCTCTCTCGAAGTGCTCGGTCACCTCGTCTATCCCATCGACGAACACCCACGATCTAACTCTGGAAAACTGCGATGCCAACGCGTACACCAACTGCAACGTGAAGCGGGCGAAGTTGGCCACCGACCCCGATATGTCACAGAGCAAGAACAGTTCGGGCTTTGTGGGATGTGGTTTTCGAAACTGAGGATAAAAGGGGACTCCGCCGGTGGACATAGATCTCCTGATAGTGTGTCGCATGTCGATACGCTCTCCCTGACGCTTCCTTCGTGATCTAGCCAGCTTGGCAGCGAGCTTTCTGGAGAGGGGATGAATAGCACGGCGCATCTCGCGGATCTCGTCACTCGTGGCGTGCATAAACTCAATCTCTTCTGGAAGGGGCTTGTGAATCGATTTCGCCAACGCCTCCGGCCCCCGGTCTTCGACGAGCCAGCGACGTATTTCGCCCTGAATGAGTTCCCTCAACTTCTCGATCCGGGCTTGAATTTCCTCTCGCAGTAACCGCTCCTCAAGAGAGCTCAACGGTCTTACTTCTGAATCGGGCCGGTACCGTGCATCGTGGCGTGCTTTAGAAAGAATTGCCTTCACAGCTCTCTCGAATAATGATTCGATGTCGATTTGCTGAAGTGTCCGATACAGGTAGTACGTTCCACCAACAGGCCTTCCCGGCTCCATGCCAGCGAACGCTTCCACTGCTCGGTAAGCTAGTGCCTGCATCTCCGCATAATCAGCGTCCAAAATGGCAGCCAGTAAAAGCGCCTGTAGTTCTTCTCGACTCAATCCATCGGATCCCCCACCAGCGGCCTGCCCGAGGCGAGTCTGTCCATCGCTCCGCCAATTGGAATGCTCTTCCCCCCTACCGTCTCTATTTTTATCTTCAGGAGCCGAAGAGAGCGCACGGCCAAACCTGGGGGCAAAGAAAATGTCGAAGAGCGTCTCGAAGGTCCTGTAGTGGCCACGACTCTTTACAAGAGTGGCCGCGAGAGCTGCCTTGAAAGCCTCTCTGTCTGTGATTTGTGTGTACCTCAGGCTTTCTACTGCGTCTATGGACTCCGCCACCGAAACCGGAACCCCTGCCGTCCGCATCGCTGCGACAAAGCGCGTAATCGTTCCAACAGCACCGCTTTTTTCTTCCAGCATCAAGATCGTCCTACCGCATCTTCAAGCGCTGATGAGATGTACTTCTTTTTCCCCGCAATCTCCACCTTGAACAACTCTTCGTGAAAACGAGCCTCCAGTTCACTCAAAAAGTCCAAGACCTCCTCATCGCTGGGCTTGCCTGAGAGCAACGTTTGGACCGAACCAAAGAGCCATGCGCACTCTAAGCGCACCTCTTCGACTGCGTTGCCAATGGCTTCTGCGACTTCTGGAATGACTCCTCCTGCCTTCAATGCGGCACCCGTCTCGCTACGCGGTAGCGATTCCCCTGTGGCAACCTCACTTTCCGCTCCCTCTACAGTCGGAGCTTCTTCGTTATCGGTCTTCTCGTCCTCTTCAGCCGTCCTGAACGCGAAGTACCTCTGGAGTCGCTGCTGAAGAGCTGCTGTCGCGTCAGCAAGCTGCCTCAAGACTTGGGCCACCAAGTGCGTCCGCACTATAAATCGGGCTTTGTTGGACGCTTTTTGGCGGTCTTCCACGAGATCTTCTACCGAGTCCGTAAATCGGACGGCTGTATCCTCCAACTCCATGACCGCTGCAGCCAGTGCCCAATCCACGGGCGCGGGCCGCTCGCCGAGTCGAAGTCGTTCGACTAGCTTTACGCCGCGCGATGGGCCTTGCCTGTTCAAGGTGCAGCCCCCGCCGCCTTGAATGGATACTTCTTCTTCCCTTCGGGTTGGTCGAGTCCGAGTTCACGAACCACCCGATCGAGGTCGGACTTGTTTTTGAGCAACACATTGAGGGTTTCGGCAAGAGAGCTCTCTATGTCGGTTACTCCTAGCTCGACTAGAGTCCGAGCCCAGTCTATGGACTCGCTTACCGAGGGAGGCTTTTTCAGGTCGAGCTCTCTGATGGAACGGACAATCCGGGCTACCTGCTCGGCCAAGAGCTCGCCGATTGCAGGCACCCGGCGGAGTAAAATTTGCTTCTCTCTCTCCACCGATGGGTAGTCAAGATACAGGAAAAGACACCTGCGCTTGAGTGCCTCCGACAACTCCCTGGTTGCGTTTGAGGTAAGAACGACCACTGGGCGAGAAACTGCTTTCACCGTTCCAAGCTCGGGAATCGACACCTGGAAATCAGAGAAAACTTCTAGAAAAAGAGCTTCCGTCTCGATCTCTAAGCGGTCTACTTCGTCTACTAAAAACACCACTGGCTCTGGCGACCTAATGGCCTGCAAGAGGGGGCGCTCTAGTAGAAACTCCTCGGTGAATATGCTTTCCGAGATGCTTTCCCATCGGGAGTCTGAGCTTTGTTCAGCTTGAATCCTGAGGAGCTGCTTGCGGTAGTTCCATTCGTATAGAGCCTTGGACTCGTCCAGACCCTCATAGCATTGCAGTCTTATGAGGCGACGTCCGAGAGCTCCCGAAAGAGCTTTGGACAACTCGGTCTTCCCTGTCCCAGCAGGGCCTTCCACCAAAAGTGGCTTTTCCAAGCGAAGAGCCAAAAACACGGTCGATGCGATGTGCCGGTCTGGTAGATAACCCTGCGCCTCGAGGGCGCTCGCCGTCTCCTCTACAGTTTTTGGATATTGCTCCATTCCCGAGTTCGGCCTTTTCAAATCGTGAGTCGTGCAATCTTCATAGGTAGGAGCATTGGGGGGTGGCTTTACTCTCGCGTTTGACCATCGCCTAAGAGCACGAACTTGGTAGACGTCAGCTCACGCAGTCCCATGGGTCCCCTAGCATGAAGCTTCTGAGTGGAGATACCGATTTCGGCACCGAATCCGAACTCTCCACCGTCCGTGAACCTCGTCGAAGCGTTCACCATAGTCACAGCCGCGTCTACTTCTGCACAGAATCGCCTCGCTGTAGGGAGGTGTTCGGTGATGATGGCCTCGGTGTGCTTTGTGTTCCATCGGTTTATGTGTTCGATCGCCTCGTCTAGAGATGAAACAACCCTTACCGCAAGGACCTTGTCGAGGTACTCGGTGGCCCAGTCTTCGTCGGTAGCCGCCGCGCACTCGACACCCGCCTCGATGGCAACTGCTCTCACTCGCTCGTCTCCCCTAATTTCGACACCCCTCAAAACCAAGTCCTGAAGGACCAGTGGAAGAAACGAGTCTGCGACAGCTTCGTGCACTAGCAAAGTCTCGGCTGCGTTGCACACATATGGCCTTTGGACTTTGGAGTTGATAGCGATAGCAAGAGCTTTGTCCAAGTCTGCGTGTGCATCGACATAGACGTGGCAGTTGCCAGCTCCGGTTTCTATTACCGGAACGGAAGAGTTCTCCACTACCTCGTCTATCAAAGCCTGCGATCCCCTGGGGATCAAAAGATCTACCAAGCCTCTAAGTGTCATGAGTTCCTTGGCCGCTGCGTGCGAAGGATGCTCTATTAGCTGTATAACCTCTGGATCTACATCAGAACGCTTCAGAGCCTCCTTGATACAAAAAACCAGAGCTTTGTTCGTTTCCAAAGCTGAGGAGGATCCACGAAGAACCACCGCGTTGGAAGTTTTAAAACACAAAGCGAAGGCATCCACCGTTACGTTAGGTCGAGACTCGTAGATGACACCCACCACTCCGAGCGGGACTCGAACCTTCTGTAGCTGGATGCCATTTGGAAGGGTCCATCCTTCCACAATCTCTCCGATTGGGTCCTCTAACGAAGCGACTTGCCTAACAGCGTCTGCGATGGCCGACAGCCGGGCAGAATCCAGAGTGAGACGGTCGATCACAGCATCTGCAGCGCCTGCTTGGTGAGCGGCTTCGACGTCGTGGCGGTTGGCCTCGAGCACCCGATCGCAGTTTCTCGCGTCTTCTATTGCGGATGCAACGTCGATCAGCGCCATGACCTTTTTTGTTCCGCTATAGCGAGCGAGACTGACTGCTGCCTTCTTGGCTGCCTCTGCCTTCTTCTGAGCTTCCCCCATCCGTTGTGTCCCTTTCCATATGCGCCTTGGAGATGTATTGTTCGAAATCAGATGTTCGGGAGTATAACCATGTCGTCTCGGTGAACCACCTCAGCAACGCCCGAACCGCCTAGATCGGACGTGCGCTTCCCGGCGACTTCAATGAGCTGCGAAGCGGAGAGGCGGGTTATGCCCTTCCCGAAAACGGCTCCCGATTCGTCGGCGATCTCCACGGCGGATCCCACATCAAAGTCTCCTTCTACCTTACGCACTCCAACAGGGAGTAAACTCGCGCCTTTCTGCTCGAGGGCGCGCCTAGCCCCGGAATCGACCACAATCTTGCCCTCCGGAAACGCTCCAAACGCGATCCACGCCTTGCGCGCTGGTAACGGTGGGTAATGGGGCTTGACTTCAGTTCCTACTCTCTGCCCAGCAAGCGCCACTCGCACAACATCGGGTGCGTGTGCGTAAGCTATTACGGCTCGTATGCCGGTCCATGCGACCATCCGGGTCGCCAACAACTTCGAAAGCATGCCTCCCGAGCCCAGCATCGAACCAGTTCCTCCAGCAATCTTCTCCATTTCCTCGTCGAAGGCCTTCACTTCTTCCAAGAGAGTGGCCTCTCTATCCAGTTTCGGATCGGAGGTAAAGACACCTTCGGTGTCCGTGAGTATCAAGTACAACGAGGCTCCTACTAGCTGAGCGACCAGCGCTCCGAGGCGGTCGTTATCTCCGAAGCGGATCTCGTCGGTCGCGACAGTATCGTTTTCATTGACAACAGGGACTATTCCCAGCTCGAGCATGCGCTCTATAGCGTTGCGAGCATTCAAATAGTGAGAGCGTTGCGAGAAATCCGCCGACGTAAGCAGAACTTGCCCGGTGACAAAACCCTCCTTGCCGAAGGCATTGGCGTAGGACTGCATCAATACCGTTTGGCCAACTGCTGCCAATACTTGAAGGTCCTCTATCCCTGATGGGCGCTGAGTCATGCCTAGAAGAGGCAGACCGGCAGCGATCGCTCCAGAGGAGACTAAAATCACCTCTGTTCCATCCCGCCTCGCTGCGGACACCGATTTGACAACGCCTTCCAGCAGCTCTGGATCGATGCCGCCTTCGGGTGGCGCAATACTTGCCGAGCCTACTTTCACTACTACCCTGCTCACCTCAGCCGCCTGGCCAAGTACGCGAGTGTCTCGGTATTGCGTCTGTTCTTTTTATCTTCTGCGCGTGAAAAGACTCGCGGATGCCATTCGAGAGACACCTCCCCTAAGCGCACAGTGTCCCCGGCCTGTGCACCTGCCTGCTCTAGCGCGCGCTCTACACCCGATCGTCGAAGCACTGCGTTGATGTAATCTATGGCCCCTCTAGAGTCCAGAGGCTCGATTCGGGATAGGCGGTCAGCAACGTCGCCCACCACGACGAATTCGTTGTTTTTCCGTTCCACTAGAAATCCCCTAGGCTTAGGCCTGTACAGCAAAAAGCTCTTGTTTCGCGGCTCTTCTCTTCTCGACTCCTCGACTCGTTTTGCAATCTCCGTGAGAAGGCGTGGGACACCCTCTCCGGTTTTGGCGGAAATGCCAATTATTCCTGGGAGAACCTTGCGCAACTCGCCGAACTCCTTAGAAGCAATATCGATCTTGTTAGCTGCCACAATGCGGGGCCTTTCGAGCAAAGCTGGTGAATAAGATCTCAGATCGGATAGCAAGACGCGTTCTTGATCTAGGGGAGATACGCCCATAGAACAAGCTAAGTCCACAACGATTACGAGAACGCGGCAGCGTTCCACATGGCGCAAAAAACGATCTCCCAGTCCGCGCCCCTCTGATGCGCCTTCTATTAGACCCGGCAAGTCGGCAACGACGAACTCGAGCCCCTCGTACTCCACAACGCCCAGATGGGGACCGAGGGTAGTGAATGGATAATTATCAACCTTTGGTTTGGCATGCGAAATGCGACGGAGAATGCTTGACTTTCCAGCATTTGGGAGTCCGACCAAACCAGCGTCGGCGACTACTTTTAACTCGAGGCGAAGCCAGCGCTCCTCTCCCGCCTCTCCCTTCTCCCGAAATCCGGGCGCTCTTCTTGATGCGGTAACAAAGGAGGCATTTCCTCGACCCCCCTTACCACCCCGTGCCCCCAACATCTTGTCCCCAGGGTTTGCAAGGTCTGCGAGAAGGGTTCCGTCAAGCTCGCGCACAACGGTTCCTGGTGGCACCGAAACTTTGAGTCCGGCGCCTGAACGTCCCTTGCGCCGGTTTCCGGCTCCGTGGCCGCCGGCTGTGGCCTTCCAGTGGACCCGATGGTGAAAGCGAACCAGCGTGGAGACTTTGTGATCGGCGACCAAAATCACGTCGCCGCCATCGCCGCCATCACCGCCGTCTGGCTCTCCTCTCCGATGGTATTTGTCACGGTGAAAGGAGATGCAGCCGTTGCCGCCATCTCCGCCTTTTACGCATATCTGAGCTTCATCGACGAGCATTGCTGGGGGCCGGACATGACCCTCTCGAAAACCCTCTAAAGTACACTCAGTCGACCGGTACTACGTCGACGACTCTGCGTCCTTTCCGGGTGCCAAAACGGACCTCGCCCTTGGCTCGGGCGAATAGGGTATAGTCACCACCAACACCCACGTTCAATCCCGGATGAATTCGGGTGCCTCGCTGACGCACTATGATGGCACCAGCTTCTACCACCTGTCCGCCAAAGACCTTGACCCCCAATCTCTTGGACTCGGAGTCTCTGCCATTTCTGGTGCTTCCGCCACCTTTCTTCTTAGCCATCGGAAGTCTCCTCTACGTCAATTTCTCTAGCCGAGTCTGCCTCGCCCGATTCTTCTTTGTCGGGTTCGTACACGACGTCTCCGACCGAACGGATTTCCAAGAGTGTGTACTGCTGTCTATGGCCCCAGCGCCTTCTATATCCCACCTTAGGCTTGTACTTGAAACCATGAATCTTTCGGTCTTTGACGTTTGACAAAACGACTGCGCTCACTGGCCAGGCAGCGCACGCCGCGCCCGTTAAAACCTCACCATTGTCAGATACGACTAGCAGAGGCGTGTACTCGACAGCCTCGCCGCTTTTTTTGTCGAGAAGGTCCACCGCTATGCGGTCACCCGGCGCAACCTTGTATTGCCTACCCCCTGCGCGAATCACTGCGTACATGTCCACTTCCTCATGTCTGCGAGCCTAGAGTCGAAAACCTGTCTTTTCTTCCTCAGCATAGGGCCAACCGATTATGCCAAATTAGTCGTCTTCGGGATTTTCCAGAATCAGCCCTCTTCCTTCACAACGATCGCATTTGCGAGAAAACGCCTCCAGCAATCCCTCGGACACGTTCTTCCGGGTCATTTCGAGCAAACCCAATTCTGAGATGTCGAAAACCTGAGTGCGCGTTCGATCGCGAGCAAGACACTCCCTGAAGGTCTGGAGCACCTGTTCGCGATTTCGCCTCATCTCCATATCGATGAAATCGATAATGATGATTCCCCCGATGTCTCTCAGCCGGAGCTGTCGGCTAATTTCTTCAGCTGCTTCTAGGTTGTTCTGGAACACGGTCTCCTCGAGGGTCGATTTGCCGACATTCTTTCCAGTATTTACGTCGATTACGGTTAGAGCTTCGGTCCGATCGATCACTATGTGGCCTCCAGAGCGGAGCCACACCTTTCTGGACAGTGCTTTATGGAGTTGCTCAATAATGTGGTACTTTTCGAAAAGGGGTAGAGGCTCGTCAGGCGAGTAGAGCTCTACGTTGTCCTTGAAGTCCGGCGCGTACACCGAGAGCATCTCCAGGACCGACTTGTAGGTCTCTTTGTCGTCGATCACAACTCGAGAGAAGTCGGGACCGAACGTCTCCCTGAATACCCGAAGAACAATCTCGGGCTCTTGGTACAGCAGCGCAGGTGGCTTCAAGGAAAGCGCCCTGTCATATATCTCATACCAGGTTTGACTTAGTCGTTCGATCTCTCGGGCGACATAGTCTCCCCTTGCACCTAACGCAGCCGTCCGAATGATGATCCCAAATCCGTCTGGCTTGACTCGCTTTGCGAGTTTCCTCAACCTTTCCCGTTCGTCATCGGGGAGACGACGACTTATACCTTGAATATCAGATTCTGGAACCAACACGACGAAGCGCCCTGGCAGGGTGATTTGGGTCGTAAGCCTCGGTCCTTTGGTCCCCATCGGGTCTTTGGTCACCTGGACTATGACGGGATCGCCCTTTGAGAGGACCTCCTCGATTTTGGGACGGGCCGTCACGTCAATGTCTGCCTCGTCCCACTGGACATCGCCCACGTATAGGACGCCATTTTTCGAGGTACCGATGTCTACAAAGGCCGCCTCCATACCGGGCAGAACGTTCTGGACCCTTCCGTAGTAGATGTTCCCTGCTATGGACTCGTGGTCTTTCCGGGATACGTAATGCTCGACTAGGGTCCCGTTCTCGAGTATCGCCACTTGGGTGCGGGACTTTCCTACGTGGACAAGCATCTCTTTCTCTATTCCGGACCCTGCTGCCGCGATCAGGTGGGCAGTTCTTGCAATTTCTTTGGAGGCAGTTGCAGTAGCGCGCCGAGGACCTTTTGTCTGCGCTCGGTCGCTCCGACTAACAGTGCGCCTGTGGGACCCAGTGGGCTCTTGACCCCCTCTAGAAGAGACCCTCTGTTTTCCCTGAGATCTCCGCTCTACCTTCGGCTGAGCCTGTCGGGCCGACAGACGCTTTGGCGACTTTGGACCTTTGTCGCCGAAAAGCCGCTTGAATACCCACATCTTTTGTCAGTTCCTTCTGCTTCATGGTGCGGAATCCCATAGCTCGATGCTCTCGTCGATACTGCGGAGTCCGCTCTCGTCTTGCCAATACTGTGCGGTCCGCCTGACCAGCCGTGGGCCCCAGATTGCCTCCCCTTCAAGGGCGCTTAGAACTGATTCGGGTCGTAATACATATGGCTTCGTGCGCAATCGCATAAGCACCTTTGGAGCTTCCTCTAGACTGGCCGACAAACCTATCTCCCCTTCTTCTTCACCTCTGGGCCGCCACACGTCGACGATCATTTGCCGTATGTCTTCGACGATCGACTCGCCCCGACGTATCCGTGTAGCCGGCACGTGGTCTCGGCTGAGAAGTTCGTCGACGGACGACCACAGCTTCGTCTCGAAAGCACCGCTCTCACGGGTGTCTTTCTCTCCAGAGCCCTCGCCCAATTCCAATACGACCAAGTAATCCGCTACCTCTGCGAGGTCGGAGAGGCTTCGTCCGCCCTGTCGCAGCGGGCCTGCTGCCCGGATCTGAAGGCCCTGAGGGAGCGAGGTCCCTACTCTCTCTCGTAGATCGCGCTCTTTGACTTCGCCCGCGAAGCGTACGTCTAGATACTCGGCTACGCTTTCCCACCCAACCGGGAGAGCAAGCCCGAACGCCATTTTCGGATGAGGACTAAAGCCATGTGTGAACTCGAGAGGAAGTTTGGACCTACGAAATGCACGCTCCCATACCCGTGCTAGATCTCGGTGCCCAAGAAACCGAAGCTTTCCTAATTTAGAGTACTTTATCCGGATCGCAGGTGATTCCAAGAAATCCGGCGCTATATACCGCAGAGAAGTCCGGCGGGTGAGAAGCTCATACGCACGGCAACGTCTGACCGGTACCCTGGCTCCCTCCCGCCGGGGCAGTCTTGGAAGCCACGAGGTTCTCAACCCCATAGGTCATGCAAACGCCGCAATCGTAGCAAGGCGTCCAACGACAATCCTCGACATATCCTGCCTCCAGAGAGGATTGCCAATCCTCATACAGCCACTCCTTGTATATCCCCACGCTTACGTGATCCCACGGCAGTGGCTCCTCGGGATTGAACTCGCGGTAGCAGTACTGCGCTAGGTCAATCCCCGATGCCTCGCACGCCTTCAACCACCGCTCAAAGCTAAAGTGCTCGGACCACTCCTGGAAAACGCCTCCCTTTCTCCATACATGCTCTAGGACATAGCCGACCCGACGATCCCCCCTTGATAGCAGCGCCTCTATTACCGAGGCTTCGGGATCGTGCCATCTAAGGCGGACTCCGCTGCGAAGCGAAACCGACTTGATGACAGATATTCGACGTCTAGCTTCTTCGGGGTCGATTTGGGAAGCCCACTGAAAGGGGGTATGGGCCTTAGGAACGAACACACCTACCGATAGGGTCACCTGCGGGTGCTTGGTGTACTTTCTTCCAATCTCATAAACACGATTCCCCAGATGGCCGATCGCAGCCACGTCCTCGTCGGTCTCGGTAGGGAGTCCAATCATGAAGTATAGCTTCACCCTCCTCCATCCCTGCGAGAATGCCGAGTCAACTGCACCGGTCAAATCCTCGTCGGTAATGAGCTTGTTTATCACCCTACGAAGGCGCCAAGTTCCTGCCTCTGGGGCGAAAGTCAGCCCCGTCTTCTTTACCCGCTGCACTTGAGACGCTAGCCCAACCGTAAAAGCATCAACACGAAGGCTAGGGAGGCTCAAAGACACGCGCGACCGTTCCATCTCGTCCATCAGCGACTCAGTGACGTTTTCGATACCCGAAAAGTCCGCAGAGCTAAGGCTTAGAAGGGACACGTCTTCATATCCTGTCTTAGCCAACCCCTCTTTGATCATCCGCTCTACCTGTTGTCTAGGTCGCTCCCTAACAGGTCGGGTGATCATGCCAGCCTGACAAAACCTACATCCTCTGGTGCACCCCCTAAACACTTCGACGTTGAGCCTGTCGTGAATGACCTCCGTCAGAGGAACCAGAGGATTTTTGGGGTAGGGGTAGTCGGCAATCGAAACAACAGTTCGCCGCTCTACTCGCTCGGGAACCCCCTGAACCGTAGGTTCGGTTTTTTTCAAACGCCCAGAACTTGTGTACACAGGGCGGTAAAAAGCAGGTACGTACACGCCCTCCAGGCGAGCGAGCTCCAAGAGCGCCTCGCGCTTGGCTCTCAGAGCCTCATCGCCAGGATTTCCCAGAAGCATCCCACGCCGGGGACTCGAATCGGAGCGTGCTACCTCCAAAAGAGTCGCTTTGAGCTTGCGAACTACGCTGGCAATCTCGAGTATGACTTCCTCGCCGTCACCAATTACTAACGCATCGCAAAACTCCGCCAATGGCTCGGGGTTGTGAACAGCGTGTCCCCCGGCAATCACCAAAGGGTCGTTAGGCGATCTTTGCGATGACCTGACCGAATATCCCGCCAGATCTATGAGGTTCAAGACATTTGTGTACACAAGCTCACTCGGGCAGGTAAAAGCAAGCACGTCAAAAGCACTCGCTGGCAAGTGGTTGTCGAGCGAGAACAGGGGGAGACCCCTCTTTCTCATAGCCTCTTCGAGGTCCGGCCATGGTGCAAAAGCTCTTTCAGCAAGTGCCCCGGGAGTCTCGTTCAGGATCTCATAGAGGATGGCTAGACCTAAGTTCGGTTGCCCAACCTCGTAAGTGTCCGGAAAGATGAGCAAGAACTTAGCCGCGAGAGGGTCGTCATGACGGGGTGGTACGAGGTTGATCTCCGAGCCGATGTATCGGGCCGGCTTTTCTACGTGCGCGAGAAGCGGCTCCAGTCTTTCCCACAACGACACGGGAGGTTCGATACTCGCTGGAGCCGTGGCGACTCTTATGTCGCAAGCTTTGTGAAATTCCTTCATTCAGGCAAAGCGGCGCAGGTAGACGCTGTGCGAGATACCCAGTGCCGCAGAGGTGGCGAGCATCGAAGAACCCCCATACGACAGAAGCGGCAGAGGTATTCCGGTTATCGGCATTATTCCCATCGTCATACCGGCGTTTTCGAAAACATGGAACATCATCATTAAGCACGTCCCCCCCGCGATTAGCGCACCGAACAACTCACGGCTTACCGAGGCAGTTCGAAGCAATCTCCAACAAAGTAGAGCGTATAGGGCGATCACCAGCGTTGCTCCCACAAATCCCAGCTGTTCCCCTATAGCCGTGAATATGAAGTCGGTGCACTGCTCCGGAACGTAAGCCAATTTGGTTTGAGTAGCTTTGGAGAAGCCTTTGCCAAGCCATCCTCCAGACCCTATGGCGATCTTGGATTGAGCGAGATTGTATGCTACTGGATTCTGGTACGTCCTGGCAGTGTCCTGGCTCGCGAACACCGTCAGTCTCTGTCTCTGGTACTCTGCGACGAGAGGGGAGGAAAACGCAGCTATTGCCAAGACAGCACCGACCACTGCCATAACAGCCAAATGCTTCGCCCGCACTCCGCCGAACAAAAGTACCCCTACAAATACCACCAAATACACCAAGGTCTGACCCAAGTCCGGTTCTATGAGAACTAGAAAACAAGGCACCCCGGCGAACAAGACGAGGCGCTTGAGGTTTTCGAGATCGATTTCTCCTCGCAACTCTGAGACCATGTAGGCGAGAGCTACAATAAGAACAACCTTTCCCAACTCAGATGGCTGTGCTTTGAGAATCCCTAAGTTGAACCAGGCTCTCGTACCTCTCGTGAACGAGCCAACTACTAGGACAAGAACGAGAGCAGCTATCAAAAAGCCATACAGGGTGAGTGCATATCCCTTGAGAACGTGGTAGTCGAGCAGAGAAGCGCCAATAAAAGCTCCGATGCCGAGAATTACCCACAAGAGGTGACGAGGCCAAGAACAGCCAGCCGATGTGACGCTCATAAGTAAGCCCATTGCAAGCAACCCTATGTACGAGCCACACAAAACTTTGTCGACGCGCACGATTCCTCTGATCTCCCCTCGGGTCTAGCTGCAGAGTCTAGCTAGCCAGCCTCCGCTGCTCGAACCATGCATGGCAGATATGCTCCGACGAGTAACACGAGTCCGCATCAATCTCCACCACTCCCTGCACTGGAGGCAACGACTTGAGAGAGGTTCGAGACCGAGACCTTGGCTAGTACTTCCATTATTCTCCGGGCCACAGGAGCAGCGGCCTCCGAGCCGTGGCCGCCCCCTTCGACTATAACCGCGACCACCCAACGCGGGTTGTTCAAAGGCCCTACCCCCACAAAAAGCGAGTTATCGCGCTTTCCTTTTATCTCTGCTGTGCCAGTCTTACCGCCAACTGGAACCTGAGAATGCGGCCATCCTACAAATGCCTTTGCAGCCGTCCCGCCTTGGACCACACCCGCCAGGTACTGTTCGACAGATCGAAGTGTCTCTGGAGATAGCGATACCGAGCGCGCAACCTCAGGAGTCGACTGGGCCACAGTGGAGCCGTCTGGACCCACAACCCTCAGCATGATGTGTGGCTTGAATACCTTTCCGCCTCCAGCCAGTGCCGCATAAGCCTGGGCCAACTGTATCGGAGTCACGAGGAGGTCACCCTGTCCAACCGACATATTGATGTTGTCTCCTGGATACCATCTGGAGTTCTCCTTGTTGGGATCGTTATTGTTGACTCTCAGCTTCCAAGCTGGGTCAGGGACGCGGCCCGGCTGCTCTCCGGGCAAATCGACTCCTGTAGGAGTGCCCAGACCAAACTCGCGCAGATCCTGTTGCATGACGTCTTGGCCGGTTTGACGGTATCGCTGGTAATACATCCATCCCAAGTTGTAGAAGTACACATCGCAGCTTTGAGCAATCGCCTTGGCTAGATCGGGATAGCCATGCCCAGACTTCGTCCAATCCTTGAACTCCTTGCCGGTTAGATCTCCCGGGACTACGTACTTGCCGGGGCAAGCAAAAGTCGTCTGAGGCGTGATCATCCCTTCTTGGATCGCTGCCGCCGCAAGCACAGGCTTGAGAGTGGAAGCCGGGGGGTACTGCCCCTGCAATGCCCGGTTCTGCAATGGATACAGAAGGGCAGGATCGTTCAAACGCTCCCAGTCTTTCTGAGAGATGCCCGCCGCTATAGCCCGTAGGTCGAACGATGGATGAGAAGCAATCGCGATAATTTCACCCGTTTGAGGGTCCAAGACGACCGCAGCAGCCCCCTTGAGCTTCGCGGTTCTCGAAGCCAGAGGGTTGTACATACTCTCCACACCGCCCGCCACCTCGGCAAGAGATTCCTCGACAACCCACTGGACGTCCGAGTCTATGGTGAGGACAACATCGGATCCTCGAACTGGTGGCTTGTACTCAACCTCGCCGACAACTTTCCCCTTGGAGGTAACTTCTAAAGACCTACGGCCTGCCTCACCCCGCAAAACCTTGTCGTATTGCTGCTCCACTCCGGCACGCCCAACTTTGTCAGCAAGCGAATAGGAAGCATCTTCCTCCAACAGCTCCTTGGTAACTGGAGCCACGTACCCCAACACGTGCGGGGCGAGCGGACCTCCGCCGCCAGGCCCGAGGGCGTACTCCCTTACTGCTCGGATCTCTGCTTCAACGCCTTGGAACTCATCCCGGTGTTCATACAAATAAATGATCTTCTCTCTTGGAACATCCTCCGCGATGACAATGGGCGCCAATTGTCCAGCGGCTTCCTCGAGCTTTTTGGCGATTTCGTCAGGCCAGACAGGGACCGCTCTAGTGGAGAGTAAAGCCGATAATCGCGCTGCCAGTTCGCTCCTCGAACTCGCAGGGGGAAGTTGGGTCGGATCGACGGTGATCGCATACGCCGACCTATTGCCCACTAGATCTTTGCCGTTGCGGTCGAGAATTCTTCCACGGGGTGCAGGAATGTAGATTTCTCGGATACGATTCGACTCGGCAAGTCGCTCGTATCGGGAAGCTGAGAGCCCCTGAAGATACCATAGGCGCGCCAACAACGAGACGAGAAGGGCTACTCCAACCACCCCCACTGCAGCAACCCTGAAGCGAAACTGTTCGCCTAGCACGTAGCTAGCTCCTTGGATCTCTAAAAGTCAAAATGGCTGTTGCTCTACCCAAATACCAACCTTGCGCACCAGTAAGTTCCAAGGAATTGCCAAAAAGGCAGTGTAAATCGCTGCAGGAAGGATCCGACCCCAGGAGAACCCTGATCCGAACAGGAATGCGATGAATCGGTAGGCAATTTCTGCCGCTGCAGCAGCAACCAACGTCGAGATAGGGAGCAATCCTCCGTATGGATGGACAACGACCTCTCGCATGCGACCAGCAATCAATCCTGCAATCGTAAACACGAGTGCCGCTATCCCCAGACGGGGGGCTCCGATATATAGATCCTGTAGGAGTCCGCCCAAAAATCCCACTGCGCTTCCTCTCTCGCCCCCAGCATGTAACCCGGCCAGCCATGCAGTAGCTAAAACCAGCTCGGGAGTGGCGCCGAATAGGCGCAAAGAGGGGAACACCCCCGCTTGCAGAAGCAATGCCAAAAAGACGAGGCCGCCGTAACCAAGTACCTTACGCATCCTTGAGCCTCAACCTTGCCCTTTGTACACGAGGACTCTGACGTACTCTAGCCTCGAGAGGTTTACCGCTGGCTGGACTCGAATGTTCGATTCCAAAGCTCCAGTCGAGCGGTCGAGTTGTGCGACCCTTCCTATGGGAATATCGGGAGGAAATGCGGAGCCGCTAGCAGCCCCCGACGTTACGACAAGCTCACCTACTTGCACGTCGACTCTGGGATCTATGAGACGAAGGGGGAGGGTCTCCGAACCATCCCCTGCTACGGCCCCGATATCCCTAGAGTTCGCCAAACGGGCCCCAGCCCCAAAGCGCGGGTCGATGACAAGTCTCACCCGCGATGCGGTAAGAGATACCTCTTCTACAATCCCGACTAGACCGTCAGGATCGACGACCGGAAATCCCTCGACTATTCCGTCCTTGGAGCCAGCGTTTATAAGAACGCTCGCGTCGGCGTTCGACTCCCTAGGAACTATGACGCGCGCCACAACGCCCCTAATCTTGGACGACTCGTGAAGCTGAAGCATTCTTTCAAGCTGTTCTATTCGAGACTTCGCCCCGAGCGATCCTTGTGATTCTTCTCTCAATCGCTTGATTTCTTCACGCAAACGTTCGTTCTCTTCACGAAGTCTCCCTGCATTCACGATTCCGTCTACGAAGCCAACGACTGGGTAGGTGACCGAAGCTACGGCGTGGTCCACAGGAGCGATCGCTGAAAACGTGGCTCTCTTAAGCGGCGCTACCAACGATTCCGGTACGAGTAAAAAAAGGATCGAAACGGCTACGAGGACGATGGATCGGCGAGTTGGAAAAGAGCGAACGGGCCTCTTGGGCAGCACGATAGCTGGTGCGGCCCAGCTCAGCGGTGTGTGGTAGAAGCGAGGACAGCGCGCAAGGCTGCGAATTCCTCTAGGCACTGGCCCGAGCCGATCGCTACGGAGTAGAGAGCGTTTTCGGCTACCTTGATAGGCATTCCCGTCTCATGGTGCAAGCGAGCATCCAAACTTCTGAGGAGCGCCCCGCCACCAGTGAGTACTATACCGCGCTGCATAATGTCAGCAGCCAACTCGGGTGGAGTTCTATCAAGAGCGATCTTCACCGCGTCTACGATCTGGCTCACTGGTTCTTCAATTGCGTCACGGATTTCCTCTGCAGAGACTACTACCGTCTTTGGGAGACCGGTAACCAGGTCGCGCCCCCTAATCTCGGCTCTTGGCTCGTCTGGAAAAGGAAATGCGGAGCCAATAGCAATCTTGACTTCTTCGGCAGTCCGCTCTCCCAAAGCGAGGTTGTACTCCTTCTTTACGAAGTTGACTATCGCCTGGTCTATCTCGTCGCCTCCTATTCTCACGGATTCCGAGACGACTATTCCGCCTAGCGATATGACAGCAACCTCGGTGGTGCCGCCCCCTATATCGACAATCATGTTGCCTGCGGGCTCGTGCACAGGAAGACCTGCTCCGATTGCTGCCGCCATAGGCTCCTCAATTATGAAGGCGCGGCGAGCACCGGCATGAATTGCAGCCTCTTCTACTGCTCGCTGTTCAACTGCCGTAACTCCGTTCGGTACACAGATCACGATCCTGGGTTTGGCGAACCTACCCTGATGTACTTTTTGAATGAAGTAGCGAAGCATCTTCTCGGTGATATCGAAATCGGCAATGACGCCGTCCTTGAGGGGTCTGATCGCCTGAATATGCGAGGGTGTGCGGCCGATCATCCTCTTGGCATCGTGGCCCACCGCAAGCGGTCTGCCATCTTTGGTATTGATGGCAACGACCGACGGCTCGTTTAGCACGACGCCCTTGCCCCGGACGTAGACGAGCGTGTTAGCCGTGCCTAGATCCACGGCCATATCACGCCCGAAGGCCCCAAAAAGTGACTCCACCCTTTCGCCGGACAACCAACCTCCGCCGCGGTCATCGCGTCGCCCCAAACCGAGCAGCCCCGCGAGTCCTCGCCCTCTAGAAGAAGGGTGTCCTATAGGCATGGCCTTACCCGGAGGCCAGCCCAGGCCCGCTCGACTGCCCTTTTCTTCGTTGTATAGTCTCTCACGCATCGCGGTAAAAATGGTGGATCTAAGCTTTGCTTGAACCCTATAGCCTTGCCTCCCAAGGCCCTGCTCGTCAACCCGAGATGTTATTTTTAGCAGTTTGGGTAGGCGAAAGCACCCTAGGAGGCTTCACAGCCAGAACCTCACACACCGCAGCGGTGGCGAGTTCAGCGGCATCTATACAGGGGACAAGGACCAAGTCTGCGCCCAATTTGGCGTGTGCCGACGATTCTTCGTCGTTTTCTGCCGTCACGTTGCGCCACAGAGCGGGTGAAGGGAGTCGAACCCTCGTCACCAGCTTGGAAGGCTGGCGCTCTACCGTTGAGCTACACCCGCAGGGGTCGGGGTGGCCGGATTCGAACCGGCGACCTCTTGCTCCCAAAGCAAGCGCGCTAACCAAGCTGCGCCACACCCCGACGACCGGAGGCGCTAACCCCCGGTCTTGGCCGGGGCTCCCGTCTAGGCGGGACTAAGCATATGAAGCGCAACGCTTTAGAGCGTCTATGATTTCATCGAGTGAAGGATTGACGAGATACGATCCGCATACCTCTACAGTGGGTACCGTGCGGTAGCCCCCGGTAAACCTCTCGATGATTCCTGCACACTCCGGGTTGTCTTCTATGTCAACCTCGCAATAGGTGATCTCGGCCTCGTCGAGCTTTCGTTTCAAAGCTTGACAGTAGGTACACCAAATCGTGGTGTAAATGGTTATCTGAGGCGCTTGCGACACTCTCTCCTTCCTCCTTGCTCCCGTATCGATTAGCGGCCCTCTGCAGCTCCATCCAACGCCTTGAGCTTACTAAGAATTTCGGCGCTTCTCGGCCGTCACGACACGAACTTGCGAACGGCTCATGCACTTGCTTTCCAAAGAAAGCATTTTTTTTAAATGAAGCATTTTGAGCGAGGATTTCGAGTGAAAAAACTCCACGATTCATATGAAGTCCGTTCAAGAAGCAATCCTTCTTATTCTTGGAACACCCGGGAGGAGTCTCTAGACGTGAAAACCGAAACACAAAGAGTCGACGATTCGACAGTTCGCTTGAAGGTCGTAGTCGAACCTGACGAGTTCGAACCTGAAATCGAAAAGGCCGCTAGGGATTTGGCTAGTCGCATCAAGCTCAAGGGGTTCCGAAAAGGGAGGGTTCCCCGACAGGTCCTCGAGGCCCATCTAGGAAGAGGCGCCATTACCGAAGCAGCAGTCAACTCCTCACTGGGACGCTACTTAGAGGAGGCGGCGCGAGTTGAAGATCTCGAGGTGGTCGCAGAGCCAAAGATCGAGAGTGTGGATGTTTCCACAGGGGGCCTTTGCTTCGAGGCGACTCTGAGAGTGATGCCAGAGATCGACACCCCCAAATGGGAAGGGCTTGAAATCGAGATCCCATCTCTTTCCGTTTCTGACGAAGAAGTAGATAGAGAGATCGATGCATTCAGAGAGCGAGTAGCTCCGCTGGAGCCGGTAGCCAGGCCTGCCAAGGAAAACGACTTCGTCTTGATAGATATCACCGGACAGATTCACGGCAAGCCCGTGCCCGGCCTCTCGCTCAAGGACTTCTCATACCAGTTGGGGTCTGGATCGATAGTCCCGAAGCTGGACAAAGAGCTCGAGAGCAAGCGGCCGGGCGACATTCTCAAGTTCAACGACACCATTAGAGTGCGCCAGGCAACCACATCCGATGAGGCCCGTGCGGCTACGCAAAGCCGAGAGGAAGCAGACGAAGGACAGCCTCAGGAAGCCACTTTTACGGTGATCGTCAAGGAGGTACGAGAGCGCCGGCCTCAACCGCTCACCGATGCGTGGGTAGAGGACAACACGGAGTTCGACACCGTTGATCAACTGCGATCCGACGTACGCAAAAAACTTGAGCTGGCCAAGAAGATCGCGGCCCGAAGCGCCGCACGCCACCTTGTAGCTTCCAAACTAGCCGAGGCTATAGAGACGGACATCCCCGAAGAAGCCATTGAGGAAGAGGTAGCAGATATAGCCAGGCGCTTCAGCGAGCGACTGCAGCAGGCAGGCCTTTCTTTGGGCCAGTACGCCCGTTCTATCGAAAAGTCTCGAGGTGAGATCGAGTACGAATGGCGTAAGCAAGCCATCTTCAACTTGAAGTCGGACTTGTGCTTGCGGCGTATTGCCAAGGAGGAAGGAATTGTGGCTACCGAGGAGGACCTGGAAAGAGAGGCCTCGGCGATCGCAGCTATGGCTGGAGACAGAGCTGACAAGGTCAAAGAGGAGCTTACTAAAGGCCGCCCCGCGCGCTCGCTCGCTGCTGGTATCATCAGATCCAAAGCGCTCGAGAGGGTCTTAGAAAAGGCAGTGCTGATCCCAGAGGGCGGTGAAGCCATTACCTGGCGCGACCTCTACATCGCAGAGCCGGAAAAGGCCGAAGGACCGCCCGAAGAATCGAGCACCAACAGTGCCAAAGCCGGCGAAATCCGAGCAAAAGTGAGCACACAGTCAGAACGGCAGGAGAAGTGAGATGAACCGAGCGATCCCGAGGGCCTACTACATTCCGCGAATCATCGAGCAGACACCGCGGGGCGAATACATCACCGATGTCTTCTCGAAGTTACTCGCCGAGCGCATCATCTTTCTCTACGACGAAATCAACTCGGTTGTAGCCAACACGGTCATGGCCCACTTGCTCTACTTGGAAAGCGAGGATCCCGAGAAAGACATCTACTTGTACATCAACTCGCCAGGAGGAGAAATTACACATCTTTTCGCCATCTACGACACGATGCAGTACATAAAGCCAGATGTCCAGACCTTCTGCATGGGACAGGCAGCCTCGGCTGCTGCGGTTCTTCTCGCTGCTGGAGCAAAGGGAAAGCGCTACGCCCTTCCCCACGCCCGGGTGCTCATACACCAGCCCCATGGGGGAGCAGGCGGTCAAGCAGTGGACATCGAGATTCAGGCCCGCGAGATCGTAAGGATGCGCAAAACCTTGGACGAGATTCTTGCTAAGCACACGGGTCAGCCGGTCGAGAAGGTATCGAAGGATACCGACAGAGATTTCATCATGACCGCCGAGGAAGCCAAGGAGTATGGGATCATTGACGAAGTTTTAACTGTGAGGGAATTGAAGTCGATCTGAGATAGCCGGCCACTTCACCTCAGGCTCAGGGAACACTCAGGAAGCAACAGTGGCAAAGTTTGGAAATGGCGACGAGCTTCTAAAATGCAGTTTCTGCGGGAAATCGCAGAAGCAGGTGAAAAAACTCATAGCTGGCCCGGGCGTGTACATCTGTGACGAGTGCATCGACTTATGTAACGAGATCATCGAGGAGGAGCTCGCGAGCCAGCAAGGACCTGCGCTCGACGAGATCCCTAAGCCCAAAGAGATCTATGAGTTCCTAAACGACTACGTGATAGGGCAGGAATCGGCCAAAAAAATTCTCGCTGTGGCCGTGTATAACCACTACAAGCGCGTTCAAGCCGGAGCCTATCACGACAACTCGGTCGAGCTGCAGAAGTCAAACATTCTCCTAATCGGCCCCACAGGGTGTGGAAAGACCCTTCTAGCCCAGACCCTCGCTAAGATGCTTGACGTTCCTTTTGCCATCGCCGATGCCACGGCGCTCACCGAAGCTGGATACGTAGGCGAAGACGTAGAGAACATCTTGCTAAAGCTCATCCAAAACGCTGATTACGACATAAAGAGAGCGGAGCGGGGAATCATCTACATCGACGAGGTTGACAAGATCGCTCGCAAGTCCGAGAACCCGTCGATCACCCGGGATGTCTCAGGCGAGGGTGTCCAGCAGGCTCTGCTCAAAATCCTCGAGGGCACTACTGCCTCGGTACCACCCCAGGGAGGCCGCAAGCACCCCCACCAAGAGTTCATTCAGATAGACACGACCAACATCTTGTTCATTTGCGGAGGGGCCTTCGCAGGGCTCGAAAAAATCATCGAACAGCGGATCGGCCGAAAAAGTCTCGGATTCGGTGCCGACATTCGGAGAGCCGAAGAAAAGGATCTTGGAGAGATACTCTCGAGAGTGATGCCCGAGGATCTTCTCAAATACGGGCTTATCCCGGAGTTCATCGGGAGGCTTCCCGTGGTGTGCACCGTCCACAACCTGGACAAGGCGTCGCTGGTGCGAATTCTTACAGAGCCAAAGAACGCGCTAGTGAAGCAGTACAAGAAGTTTTTTGAGCTCGACGGGGTAGAACTTGAGTTCACCGACGACGCCCTGGAAGCCATTGCCGACCAGGCCCTCCTACGAGGAACTGGGGCCAGGGGGTTGCGGGCAATCATGGAAGAGGTGCTCCTTTCGGTGATGTACGAGATTCCGAGCCGCACCGACATAGCCCGTTGTGTCGTCGATCGCGAGACAGTGCTGAACGGCGTCAACCCGACGCTCATCCCCAAAGACTCAAAAGCGAAGGCTCAGGCTGCTAGAACCCAACAACCCACCGAGCGCTCTGCATAATCTGGCTTACACGATCGCTCGACAGCCTTGATCTAATCTTCGCTACATCCTCGGTGGTTCTTTTTAGACTTCAACTCTCGAGTCCCTACAAACGCTTGTTTTTACTCGTTTCGTAGCACTTTCGAGGCTTTCGAGATGGCAGAAACAAACACTAGACAATCCGACCAATCTTTCCCAAAGACGTACGAACCGTCTATCGCCGAGGCTAAGTGGTACGAGGTGTGGGAGAGCCGAGGATACTTCCGCCCCGAAATCAACCCCAATGGAGAGCCCTACTGTATTGTCCTTCCGCCCCCCAACATAACCGGTAGCCTTCACATGGGCCACGCCTTTGAACACGCCCTCATCGATGCCACAATTCGCCGGAAACGGATGCAAGGTTATGCCACCTTATGGCTTCCTGGAACCGACCACGCCGGCATAGCAACTCAAAACGTCGTCGAACGTCAACTGGCCGAGGAAGGGCTTACTCGTCACGACTTGGGCCGAGAGGCTTTTTTGGAGCGGGTGTGGAAGTGGAAGGAAATCGCTGGAGGCGAGATCCTCCAACAAATGCGAAAAATGGGGAACTCCTGTGACTGGAGCCGCACCCGTTTCACGATGGAACCAGCCCTATCTCGGGCGGTACGAGAAGTTTTCGTAAGGCTGTACAAGGAAGGGCTCATTTACAGGGGCGAGCGGATCATCAACTGGTGTCCACGCTGCAACACAGCCCTTTCTGACATAGAGGTCGATCACGAAGAGATCGAGGGCGAGATCGTCGAGATCCTCTATCCCTATGCGCACTCGGACTCCGGCAAAGGCACACCCGAAGGAATCGTGGTCGCAACCACTCGAGTCGAAACCATGCTGGGCGACACGGCCGTTGCAGTCCACCCTTCCGACGAGCGCTACTCCTCTGCCGCTGGCAGATCAGTGATCTTGCCAATAAAACAGTGCCGCATCCCTGTGATCCAAGACGAGGCTGTGGATCCCGAGTTCGGGACAGGGGCCGTCAAGGTCACTCCCGGTCACGATCCCACCGACTTCGAGATCGGAGAGCGCCACTCCCTTCCGATAGTCAACATCTTCAACCCCGACGCAACATTGAACGAAGAGGGCGGGGAGTTCGCGGGGCTTGATCGCTTCGAAGCTCGAAGAAAGATCAAAGAGAAGCTTCAGGAGTTGGGACTTTTAGTATCCGAGCGCTCCTACACGCATGCCGTGGGCCATTGCCAGCGATGCGAAACCCAAGTCGAACCCCTCGTTTCCAAGCAATGGTTCGTAAAAGTTCGGCCTCTCTCCGAGCCAGCTCTAAAAGCGGTCCTAGATGGAAGAACAAAGTTCTTTCCAGAGCGATGGGTAAAAATCTACAGGGACTGGCTAGAGAACATTAGGGACTGGTGTATTTCCAGACAACTGTGGTGGGGACACCAGATTCCCGTTTTCTACTGCAACTCATGCGGGGCCGAGATTTGCGAGAACGAGGATCCAGATCAATGCCCACAGTGTAGCTCCCAAGATATAGAGCAAGACCCAGACGTCTTAGACACCTGGTTCTCCTCGGCTCTGTGGCCCTTTTCTACTTTGGGATGGCCCGAAGAAACAGAGGACCTAAAAAGGTTCTACCCGAACTCGATGCTGCACACCGGCTTTGACATTATTTTCTTTTGGGTCGCACGAATGATGCAGATGGGAATCCACTTCATGGGAGACGTCCCCTTCTACCACGTTGCTTACCACGGCTTGGTGCGGGACTCAAAGGGTCGCAAAATGTCGAAGTCTTTTGGCAACGTGATAGACCCTTTGGAACTGGCGGGCAAGTATGGTGCTGACTCTTTGAGATGGGCACTAACGCGGGCTGCAACGCCCGGCCAAGATGTCCCCCTCTCCGAGGAGTGGGTCGAGGGTGCCAGACACTTCATCAACAAGTTATGGAACGCCTCGCGCTACGTTTGCTTGACGTTGGAAGGCGAGAGTCTTGCATCTCTATCTGAGCAAGCTCCCTCCGACGACCTGCCGACCCGCTGGATATTTTCCAGACTCCGAAAGACGATCCGAGCAGTAGACGAGGCATTCGACTGTTATAACTTTGCAGAGGCGCTCCGGCACATCCATGCTTTCTTTTGGAGCGAGTTCTGCGACTGGTACGTAGAGCTCACCAAGTCGCAACTGGCCGAGACAACGTCGAAAGAAGCATCGCTCCGATTGAAAGCGGCATTGGCAAAGGTCTTAGAAGCGGTTCTGGCACTGGCTCACCCGGCCATTCCCTACGTGACCGAGGAGCTCTGGGAGCGCTTGGGAGGTAGCGGGCACCTAATTGTCGCGAGATGGCCCCGAGCGGAGGCCTTCTCAGCCGACCCGGAAGCCGAGGCTCGAATGCAAGGCATCCAAGACATTGTGACGACCATCCGCAGGTTTCGTTCGGCTCACCGTATCTCGCCTTCGACTAAGCTTCGCGCCTCGGTCGTCGTTACCGACGGTGCCGGAGTCGAGCAAGAATCTCCTTCGGCACTCGCCTCCGACCTAGAAATCCTGAGATCTTCAGTTACCAAGCTAGCAGGACTCTCGCACCTGAAGATCCTAGACCAGGAGCGAGACTCGACCAGAAGCGAAGGTTCGTTACGGCTTGCAGCTCAGCTAGCGCAGATCTGGATAGAGACAGCCGGAGTGTTCGATATAGATGAGGAGTCCAAACGCATTCGAGCACAGCTAGCGAAAGTAGAGGCGGAGATCGAAAGAGCATCCAGAAAGCTCGAGGACTCCCAGTTCGTATCCAAGGCTCCTGTTGAAGTAGTTGAGAAGGAGCGGGCGAAGCTCGAAGCATTCTTTCAAGAAAGAGCCAGCCTCA